>NZ_JACJQO010000044.1 GCF_014696715.1 Pseudanabaena sp. FACHB-2040 | reverse complement strand
GGTAGGTCTCCCTAAAAGGAGGTGATCCAGCCACACCTTCCGGTACGGCTACCTTGTTACGACTTCACCCCAGTCATCAGCCCTGCCTTCGGCGCCCTCCTCCTCGAAAGGTTAGAGTAACGACTTCGGGCGTGGCCAACTCCCATGGTGTGACGGGCGGTGTGTACAAGGCCCGGGAACGTATTCACCGCAGTATGCTGACCTGCGATTACTAGCGATTCCGCCTTCATGCAGGCGAGTTGCAGCCTGCAATCTGAACTGTGCCTCGGTTTATGAGATTTGCGCACCATCGCTGGTTGGCTGCTCTTTGTCCGAAGCATTGTAGTACGTGTGTAGCCCAGGACGTAAGGGGCATGATGACTTGACGTCATCCACACCTTCCTCCGGTTTGTCACCGGCAGTCTCTCTAAAGTGCCCAACTTAATGCTGGCAACTAGAAACGTGGGTTGCGCTCGTTGCGGGACTTAACCCAACATCTCACGACACGAGCTGACGACAGCCATGCACCACCTGTCTCCGCGCTCCCGAAGGCACTCCTCCATCTCTAGAGGATTCGCGGGATGTCAAACCCTGGTAAGGTTCTTCGCGTTGCATCGAATTAAACCACATACTCCACCGCTTGTGCGGGCCCCCGTCAATTCCTTTGAGTTTCACACTTGCGTGCGTACTCCCCAGGCGGGATACTTAACGCGTTAGCTTCGGTACTGAACGGGTCGATACGCCCAACACCTAGTATCCATCGTTTACAGCTAGGACTACAGGGGTATCTAATCCCTTTCGCTCCCCTAGCTTTCGTCCCTCAGTGTCAGTCATGGCCCAGTAGAGCGCCTTCGCCACTGGTGTTCTTCCAGATATCTACGCATTTCACCGCTACACCTGGAATTCCCTCTACCCCTACCATACTCAAGTCATTCAGTTTCTTCCGCCGACATAGAGTTGAGCTCCATAATTTGACAAAAGACTTGATTGACCACCTACGGACGCTTTACGCCCAATAATTCCGGATAACGCTTGCCTCCTCCGTCTTACCGCGGCTGCTGGCACGGAGTTAGCCGAGGCTTATTCCTCTGGTACCGTCAGTTCTTCTTCCCAGAGAAAAGAGGTTTACAACCCGAAAGCCTTCCTCCCTCACGCGGCGTTGCTCCGTCAGGGTTGCCCCCATTGCGGAAAATTCCCCACTGCTGCCTCCCGTAGGAGTCTGGGCCGTGTCTCAGTCCCAGTGTGGCTGTCCATCCTCTTAGACCAGCTACAGATCGTCGCCTTGGTGAGCCCTTACCTCACCAACTAGCTAATCTGACGCGAGTTCATCTACAGGCAGTTAACCTTTCACCTCTCGGCACATCCGGTATTAGCATCAGTTTCCCAATGTTGTCCCAGACCTATAGGCAGATCCTCACGCGTTACTCACCCGTCCGCCACTAAATGCTCGAAAGCATTCCGTTCGACTTGCATGTGTTAAGCACGCCGCCAGCGTTCATCCTGAGCCAGGATCAAACTCTCCATAATAGAAAATTCGAACCAGATGCTCTCATCCGGTTAACTCT
>NZ_JACJQO010000043.1 GCF_014696715.1 Pseudanabaena sp. FACHB-2040 | reverse complement strand
AGTTTAGCCCCTACTCGCTCTTACTCAGCAGCGGTTGCTTACCTTAAGCAACTGCTCGTTTGTTGTGTCTTCCGAACCTGCCGCTGCTTGCTCCAGCTTAGTTGTCGTTCTAGCGCGTCAACTACTCACGCAACTAGACAGGTAATTGTCACCGGTTTGCCAAGGCAGTTGACATTCCACAGCATCTAGATAGGCATAGAGCTATCTAGCCCTGGCTCGTTGACATTTTGTCTCCAGCCAATAATCCGAGTAGGCTGGTTGTGTATCACGATGGTTCAGACGAGCGTTCGTGTTCCTACTCATGACCAGCTGCTCGATGGGATTCTCAGTCGGATTCTGAGTTACCCCCTTTTATTCCTGCGTCATGGGTTTGAGGATCAGTCGCCCCCATGAGGAATAGGCTTTCACCACTGCACTTATGGGGATGGACTTGACGAGCTATGGGGCCTAAAATAGGCCGTATTAGCCGCCTCACCATCACGGGAACTCAGTTACAGGCCCAGAGAAGGCTCTAAGTCCTGCGGTCATCCCTAAGCATTTCTACTCATTTCGACCAACGAATCGCACCTATGCATTACACGCATATTTCTTAACATTTGAGAGGCCCTTAAAAGCTAGATCCAGCGGTCTTTTCCAGTCTTGAAGCTATTCAGACTCACATCAAGATCAACGAATTAGGAGAAGTTCTGTAAGGAGTGGAATAAGCGGGAAGAAGAAGCGTGTAGAAAGGTGAATTAGGGAAATTAGGAAAGCGGAAACTGGAAAGCATTGCAGTGAAAGCTTTTGAGAGCCTTTCCCTTAAAAATTAGTAACGAATCTGCAACAAATTTGGAGTGCAGACTCAGAGAGCATATTTACCTAGAACTTACACCAATATTTATTCAGCAGATAAAAATCGAAGAAAGAGCGACTAGAGCGTGAATATGGATGGCAGCAGGCATTAAAAAGTGGCAATCAAGAAGCAGCAGATAGTCAACTCCCGAAGAATTTGCCTAACTTCCGCAGGATATGAAGAGAAATAGGGCAAATAGATGTGGCAGAAAGTGAAACCAGTAGTGTCAAAGGGACTGGACTGGTGCATCTAAAAGGAGCGAAGAATGAGCTGGGTAGAAGCGGAACTGAGTGGAACGGAACTAGGCGATGCGCGGCTCACGAAACGACTGATCGCGATGGTGCAAGCGCTGTACGAGCAGCCGAATAAGAGCGTGCCAGAAGCGAGTCCAGATGTGGCTGCGTTAAGGGGCATGTACCGATTCTGGAGCAATCGACGCATCAAGGCAGAGAGCATTTTGAGTGGCCATCAGATGAGTACCGTGATGCGCTTGAGTGGCCATGAAACGGTCCTGGTGTGTCAAGAGACGAGCGATCTGGTGTATACGACACTGCGCCGTACACGTGGATTAGGTCCTATCAGCGACCCATCAGGCAAAGGGATCAAAGTGCACACAGCCCTATGTGTGAGCGATGCCGGAGTGCCGTTAGGTGTGCTTCAGCAGAAGAGCTGGACCCGCGATATGCAGAGCCGTCGCCCGGGCCGACGGCGAGGAATAGAGGAAAAGGAAAGCTATCGGTGGTTGGAGAGCCTGGAAGCAGTGCAACAGCAAGTGCCCGAAGCAACGAGAGTAATCACGATAGCAGACCGTGAAGGGGATATCTACGAGTTGTTTGCCCACCCGCGCCGAGTCAACTCAGAACTGCTAATCCGCGCAGCGCAAAACCGCAGTACGAAAAGCGAACCAGGCGCAAGCGAGATCAAAGCCCTGTTTGAGGTGATGGAAACGATTGCGGTATCTGGGGAGATGACGATAGCGCTGCAACGAACCCCAAGACGAGCGCCCCGCGAAGCAACCCTGAGTGTGCGATACACGCACCTGTGGCTGCAACCGCCGCAGGGGAAAGGGCATCTGGGCGCTATTCCAATTTCAGTGATATTGGCCAAGGAAGAGAAGCGGCGCGAGAAGGAATCAGCAGTAGAGTGGATGCTGCTGACGACTCTGTCGATAGGAAGCCTAGAGGCAGCGAAAGAGAACCTGAGAAGATATGCTTTGCGTTGGCTGATAGAGCTGAACCAATCACAGCACCCCTATAAGAGGGGACATAAGCGACTCCAGCAGTGCGAATTGGATAAGAATGAATTCGGATAAAGATAGGATTGGATATAGATAAAGTGAGTGAGCGATGGGGATGGGGAAGATCATGAGGTTGATTGACAGGGTGTGTCAAGCGGTGGGTGATCTAGATGACAGGGGTGTTGGTTGCGCCAGCGTTGGCGGGATTCCTCAGAGATAGAACGGTGGCGGAATTGGTGGAGGCGCTCGAGTTCGTGGTCATCGGCCCAGACAATCCATTTGCGGGAGGGCGGCTCAAGTTGGCGAGCCTAGAGAAGACCTTGCCGCAGCCAGCAGTAGAGGGTGACCGGCGGCATTTGGAGTGTGGCAGCTAAATCGGTGAGCCACCATTCGTGGGGCTGGAGTGACGTGGTGGGTAAAGATGGGGGAGCCGGTTGGGTCAAGCCGAGTGAGCGCAGTAAATGCGCCACACTTTGGGCATTAAAAGTGTGGGTTCGTTTGGGAGGACGGAAGCCAGCTTGATTGAGGTCTTGAGCGATTGCATGGGTGGAGAGGCCTTGAGATCGCAGCTGGCGAATGCGGTCGCACAATTGAGGGTAGTAGCTCAACTGAGAGAACTTGGCAACTGGCCGGATCAAGGTCTGGTGGGTTTGGGTGCCACCGTGCCAGTGAAGGGTCAGGTGCACTTGTTCAGAGTTTCCCTGGATCTCAATGACGATGCGCTCGAGGAGTTGACGGATGATGGCTTTGTGCTGATTTGGGGTGGAGGTGGGAGCATCCCAAAGGGCTGGAATATCGAGTGCTAGTTGGCGAATGGCGGCTAGTTCGGTGGCTGAGAGGGTGTGTGGCAGAAGGTGGAGAAAGCGCTCATGCTCTTCTTGGAGCTGCTGTTGAGCGAGGAGTGATTGCTCCCATTGCTGAGCTAACTGACGAGCGACCAATCGATTTTCTGGTTCGAGCAGCCGATAATGTCTCTGAGCGCGATCGGCCTCAAAAGCCGCTCGCTCAAGACGAGATCGCCACAGTTGGTGCAAGTGCTGCCGATCATGTTCGAGTTGAGCAGCGGCTTGGAGGGAGACTTCGAGGGCAGCGGGCTGTAAGGCAGCGAGCACCTGCTGACTGACAAAGTTGTCGATGGATTGGCCTGCGAGATGTTGGCATACTGGCTCAGCGTAGTTAGCGCGACGGGCGTAGCACTGGTAGCTGTAGTGCTGGGGGTTGGTATAACGAACGGCTAAGCGGTTGCCACAGATGCCACAGACCAATAGACCCGACAACAGCGCGGGACCGGAGCGCATGGCTCCTGGCTGGTGTGGCTGTGATTGATTGGCTTGGAGTTGAGCTTGATGGCGCTGAAACTGCTCCCAGGAAATATAGGCAGGAACGTGTTCTTGAATCAGCACATGCCACTGCTGGGGCGGTACGACCACGCGGCCTGTGGCTGGGCGACCGGGCTGTTGTTTTCTTAAATCCGTTTGTCGGCGTCCATAGCTGTAAGCGCCAGCGTAAATGGGATGCTTGAGCAAGCATTGCAAGGTCATACGGTTGGGACGATGCCATTCAAGTTGACCTTTGCCGCGGCCACAGTAGCCACGCATGCCCAACTGAACGTCATGTTGCACGAGATATTGCAGCAGTGCCCCGCTCGTGCCGAGACGCTCAAACTGGCGGAATATCAGCCGGATGACCTGTTGGACCTGCTCGTCAGGATCAAAGCCAATTTCTCCGGTCGGCGTGTAGAGATAGCCTGTGGGCAAGCGGAAGCGGAGTTCACCGCGCTTAGCCTTATTGAGCGTGCCTTGGTGGAGGCGTTGTTTGAGGGTATGGAGTTCAGCCTCGCTCATGGTGCCCTTTAGTCCCAACAGCAAGCGATCGTTATAGTGACTGGGGTCGTAAACCCCGTCGAGGTCGCTGATGAGGCTTTTGAAGAGCGCACAAATTTCGAGGAGCTGATGCCAATCCTTGGACGAGCGAGCCTGGAGATATCGAGACCGAGAATCAGCCCGACGTGATCCAAGCTCACTTCGGCCACGAGTTGCTGAAACCCGAGCCGCCCCTCAATGGAAGTGGCCGACTTGCCGAGGTCTTCATCAATTACGAGAATGCGCTCGCGCGTCCAGCCCAAGGCAATGGCGCGATCGACTAGGCCGTATTGCAGGCGGGTCGATTCTTGGTGCTCGACGACCTGCTGCATTGTCGATTGGCGAACATAGACGACGGCTAAGCGATCGAGATGATGGGGACAGATTTTGTCAAAGCGCCGCCCCTGCCCGTCAAAGAGAAGCTGTTGACTCATTGGTCTCCTCCGGAGGCTGTGGTGTGGCCGAGATCTGAGCTTCGAGCAGTTGCGTGATCAGGTGCAGGAGCTGCTGGCGATTGTGAGCTGGCAGATGCAGCCAAATCAGCGAGAGATCCGGATGTGGAGGCGGGGGGGGAGTGGTCCAGACATGGCGATGTGTCCGTACTTAGGGAATGTGCATTGGGTTCAGTGGTTTGGAATTGAGCGGTGAGCGCAACCAAACCAAGCAGAGCTTCAATTCCCAAGATAGGGGACTGGGAGACTGTTAGTGGTATAGGGGTATTGTGATTGGCAAATTGAACGACTGCATTACGTGCTCAAGAGCGGCTGTGGTGTGGCAGCCTTGCAACTAAAGCGAGAGGAACGACTGTGATCGGCGTGGCAACGTATACGATTGTGGTAATTGCTTAACCCAATAGCCAGTCGGACTGCTGTGCAGTAAGGGCGCGAGAAATGGCATCAAAGGCAGAAATACCCTGGCGCTTAGCCGTGTTGACGAGCGAACGCACCAAAGCGAACAACTCGGCCCCCTAGTCGGAGCGAAAGCCATGGGTGACCTTGCGGAAGACCACGCTTCATCGCAAAGCTTGCTCACTGGAGTTGTTGGTCAGCGGCACCGTCTCATTGTCAAGGAAGAGCAGTAGATGATGGCGAAGCTTGAGGTAGCGTTTGAGCAACTTTTGCCCATTAGCTTGCTTTGGTTTGAGATTGAGGATCTCTCTGAGCCCTCTGAGCCTTGAGCAGTATTGCTTGACGGTAGAGGGAGCTAGTTTTTGTCGTTGCCGTTGCAAAGCGATGGCCCGCAGCAATAGGCGCTTCATCCGAGGCGCGAAAAGATCATTGCCAGCATCATGGCATATTAGCAATCGCCCAGTTGATGGGCCATACACACTTGCCACTGTGCTGCCAGGTGCGCCTTTTGAGAACTGAATAAATCAGAGACCCACACCTGGGGATGGTGGTCTGCTATTACCTCATTAATGAACCCCCTGCCCCCGCTCCGACGAATCACATCAGGCACACCTGCTCGTTTTGAAACACCTATTCCCACTGGTTTTGACTGTCAACGCGAGCTCCGGTTTCATCGCTGCACGCCGAGTTGTACCGCCAACCTTATGACCCAGATGCTCCGGTGGTCTGCCTTGACGAGCGACCAGTGCGGCTCGTTGGCGAGACCCACACCTCCATCCCCGCTGAACCTGGTAGTGCTCTTGGGCACTATGAAGAATACACACAAGAAGGCACCTGTAATCTGTTTGGCTTTTTCCAGCCCTCGCAGGGGTGGTGGTACCTCAAAGTCGACGACTTCCGAGCCCGGTCAACTTCATGGTTAATGTGCTCTACGGCTTGATTGCCTATTGCCACTAACCTAAGACACCCGCTCTCAATCTGGACTTTGCTCTACCACAAGCTGCTTAAACCAAACTGAGGTTAAATTAGAGCCAATAGGGTTGCGATCGCAGGCAGCAGTTTGTTAAAACCCTCCACCAAAGCCGTTGCATCTGGCAGGGTGGCAGCAGTGCCCTTGAGAATTTTGAGAGCGGTTTTGGCCGACTTTTTCAGGGGGCCATCTTCGGGCTTATAGCTGGCTTCAGCCAGGGTCTTGACTTGCTCTAAGGCTTCGGCTTTGTCCTCTTCTGGGAGGGCTGGCTCAGACTCAATGACGCTTTGAAGCTGGGCTAATAAAGCTTTAATTTGAATCTGTTCTTCGGAGGCTTCAGGCAGCTGGCCAATGAGCATAGTCACGCTGCCGCTAATGTCGCCCAGGGCAGACCCTGTGATGGCCTGGTTATCTCCGGCAGCGGCCAAGCCGCTGATGTTGCCCTGCACATCGCCGATTTGGATGTTTCCCTTGCTTTGCGACATAATAAACTCTCCTTGGTTTTGATAGGTTTCGACGTAGAAGCGGGGCTGCTGAATGGCGGTTTCTAGCATGGCTCCCAAGCGGTGGATCTGGCTGTCTTTCTCGGCAATTCCGGCCAGCAGCGCTTGCAAATCGGGGTAGGGTAGGGCCTTGAACTGGCTGTAGTGCTCGAAATACTGGGCGCTAAGCTGGGAACGATCGGCCTGGTCGTTCACCCGCGCCTGCAGCCGAATTTTGTCTTGGCCCCGGCCCTCCAGGGTAAGCACCTCAAGACCTGCCTCTGGGTGCTGGGTAGCAAGCTGCTGCAGGGCCAAGGCCGCTGCGCCAGGATCGAGCCCCTGGTGATGAAACAGGTCGATGGTCTTGTAGGTTTTGGCCACGCTGCGCGGGTCGATATGCTGCTGCTGATACAGGTCCAGGGTTTTGAGAATGGGGGTAATAAAGTCAGCAAAGTCGCCTGGCTGAAAGACTTCAGCCCGGTTGTCAGGCTTGCGGCAGGGATCGGGATCCTTGCGGTCGGGCAGGCGCATGTAGATGTAGTCACAAACCACTTGATCTAGACGAGTTTCAGTCGAGATGCCCCAGTCTTGAATGTAGGCTCCGGTAAAGCAGGCGGTGCTCAGGTTGGCGCGGTAGAGTTGAGCCCGCACTAGCCTGGCGCGAGACAGGTCGGTTTGGGCCAGGTTGGCTTCGCTTAGGTCAGCGCCGATGAAGCTGGCGTCGGCCAAGTGGGCTCCCTGCAAGTTCACCTGCCGCAGGTCTTTACCGTCAAAGGTTTGGCCCTGGCCGTTCTGCGTTATCACTAGCTGACGGGTTTGAGGGTCTGCTAAATAGGTGTGCTCAACGCGGGCCTGGGCGAGTCCGGTGGCGCTAGCCCAGCGGGTGCGGCTGAGGTTGGCACTGCGAAAGTCACTGTGGCTCAGCCTGGCCTGGCTAAAGTCAGCCTCGCTGAGATCTGCGCCTCGAAAGCAGGTGCCCCAGCGGCTGCCGAGGGAGGTTACGAGGGGACCAATGAGCCTGTACCTGGGGTCGCCTCCCTGAGTGCGCAGGCCAACATAGCCAATTAGGACGGCTAGCCCCACTGCGGTCATGGCTGTAATTATGAGGGCATTGCCAACGGCCTCTGGCGGTGCGCCCTGTACCCCTTCCACCCCGCCAGGCAGCGCCCCTAGGGCAAAGGCCAAGCCTGCGATCGCAAGCCCCACGCCCCACTGCGGCACCAGCCCCAGCAGCATTGCCAGCACGATTGCCCCCAAAATTACGGCGGCAATCATTCCGGCTAGGGCCATTGCCGTGACTAGTAAGGCCGCGATCAGATCACCTGTGCCCAGAGCAGACACAATTGCAACGGTGGCTGAGGTTGCGATCGCAAATGCCCCCAGCGCGGCCCCTAGCCCCCGGCGCAGCGTTACCCAGACAAAAATTGCCAGCGTCAGCAGCGCCGCCCCAGGAAGCAACCGCTGGCCTGCGGTCGCTGGAGCTTCCAAAAGACTGGTGACAAAGGCGGCAAAAGCGCTGCCGTAGGCCACAATAAACCCGGTCAGGGCCAGCAGCAGCAGCAGCGCAACCCCCAGCCCCAGAACGACTAGAGGCGACAGTCCGGCTCTGACCCCAGTGAAATTCGCCCCAGCTAGCACCGCATTGCTAAAGTTCGCCCCCCGAATATCGGCCCCTCTAAAGTCGGCCTGACGCAGATCTTGCCCGTTGAAGGAACGACCTCGAAGGGATTGGCGGGCATAGCTTCGAGTCATGGCCAGAATTTGCAGTAGGGGATGAACCAAGCGGTGCAGAGCGCTTTAGCGTAAGGTAATTTTAGAGTAGCCCCTGAGTATCATCGCCGCCTCAGCAGCTTTCGCAGCGATTCGTAGATTTCGTAGAGGCCATCGCCCCCTTGAAAAACGTCCTCGTAGACGCACTGCCCGGCATAGAGGTGAATATTAGGATCGACGCCTTGGCAGACCAACGTAGATGGGCCAGCCACAACATCGTTTGCAGGTGCCTCCACTCCAACCCGGGCTAAGGCGGCAGCCGCCATTCGCCGGACTTCGGGATGCTCCTGGGAATTTAGCGCCACGGCACTTAGGCCGTCTACCACAGCAACAGTGTTGGCAGTTAACCCCAAGTTGCCAAGCATGCGGCCCAGGGCAAAGGCGGCGGCGCGACGACGCTGAACCCCATAGTCTTGCAGGGCCACCTGTAAAACAGGCGGCAGCGGTGCTTGGTCGAGCACTGCTAGGAGGGCAGGCGCAGCGGCAGGGCCAATTTGGGCCAGCGCTTCAGCGGCGGCATAGCTAACGTAGAATTGTGGATCTTCTAGGGCCGAGACCAGCCCAGACACGGCTGCTGGGGTGCCAATTTGCCCCAGGGCAGTAGCCGTGTTGCGGCGAACTTCCCAGTCCTCATCCTGCAAGCTTTGAATTAGGCCAGGCACCGCAGTCTCATCAGCGGTTTGCCCCAAAACAGCAGCGGCCTCTGCTCGAGTAAACACTACGGGGCTATCTAGAGCCTGTACCAGCATGGGCACGGCGACTGGAGTATTGATGCGCCCCAGCGCAATAGCCGCACTGCCAGGAACCCAATCATCCTTGTCCTGTAGCTGCTGCATCAGGCCAGGTACTGCTGCCGCTGCCCGCAATTGCCCCAGGGCCTCGGCAGCCTCTTGACGGACAGAAGTATTCTCGTGGCTCAGCAGCATAATTAGAGCGCTAATCGTAGCGTCATCGGCTAAGTATGGGGACAGCAGAATGGCTGCCTCTAAGTCGGGCGCTGGCAAATCTGGGTGGAGCGCTTCAGCTGAGACAGGTGCCACAATGGTACGAGCTGCGGCTAAATAGGCTTGCGCGATCGCAACGAGTCTGTCGTCCGCTGGGCCAATGTACTCGCGGTAATCCCGATAAGTAGCCCGGGGCAAAGGATGTCCTGTGGCACTGGTATTTTGCAGCAGCTCAATAAAAATGGGAATGCCTGTTTCAGGAGGAATCATCTCTATGAGATAAGGAACCACATCACTATCCACCAGAGCTAAAGCGCTGGCCGCTTCCTTGCGGATACGAATGCTTTCCATAAAAGTCTGATGGAAGATCTCCTGGTCGTAAGGCCAGGTCTGCTGTAGGGCTTCTACTAGGAGCGGCACCAATTGCCGTCGGGCCTGAACCAATGGTTCAGACGACTCTTCCATGGAAATTTGGGCAAACGCCTCTAAAACGCATCTGCGCAACAGCCAGTTCTCTTGCTGCAACGCTTCCACCAAGATCTCTACAGCTTCGCTAGAACCAATTCGCCCCAGTGCCATTGGGGCAGCCCGGCAGATAGAGCGAGAGGGGTCTAACCGCAGATCCTCTGCAGTTAGCTCAACAGTGACTGTAGCCCTTTGTAAAGCTTGCTGCAATTCTGGAACGGCAGTTTCTGCGCCTGCTGTGCCCAAAAATTTGGCAGCAGTGGCGCTAATGTCGCTAGATAACGCTGCCGTAAGCGCAGCCACAGAATCTGGGCCAGAAATTTGTCCCAGAGCAGTCGCGGCTGCCTGGCGAATCTCTACACTGTCAGCCTGTAGCTGATTAAGCAAAGCAGGCACAGCCTCAGCCGAGCCAATTTGACCCAAGGCTTTAATGGCATTAAAGCGGGTTGCTTCATCTGGGTCATTCAAAATCATCAGTAGGTCAGGCACAGCCTCCGTTGAGCGCAATTCTCCCAATGCTTCAGCAGCGGTGCTACGCGCCCTTGGGTTAGAGGATTGAAGCGCCCACAGCATAGGGGCTAACCCAATTTGGTGTGTAATCTTCCCCCTCAGCCCGTGGACTAGGCCGCTGTGGTGGAAACGACTAAACTGTAGATGCGCCAGGGTATCGGGTTGATTTTTTACGATTTCAACTAAAGATTCAGCAGCAAAGCTACGCACAGCCCAGTTGCCGTCTTCTAGGAGCGTTTGCAGGAGGTCAATTTGTTGACCTAAAGGCGGCACGGAAGCATCAGGAGCAAAGCTATTGTAAATACCTCGCGTTTCTAAAACCTCAAAGAGTCGGGGCAGGGCGGCACCAGTCTTCGGTTCTAACTGCGCCAGCGCTATGATCGCGCTAGCCTGTACGCTTTCGTCTTCGTCCTTTAGAGCTTGAAGCAGGGCATCTACCCCCTCTGTATAACCCATCTGCCCCAGCGCTCTGGCGGCGGCAAAACGCACTGCGGGATGGTCGTCTTGCAGTGCGCCTAAGCTGCCAGCCCTGCCTGTAAGGGCAGGAACGGCGTGAGCCGCCTCAGGGCTGAGTTGCCCCAAAAGGTAAGCCGCTGCTGCTCGCTGCTGCCAGTCTAGGTGCTTTAATGCTGCCAGCAGAGTAGGTACCGTCTCAACGCCGCAAGTCGCCAGGTCTGCGGAGGCAAACGTGCTTTCTAAATCGACAGTAGACTCCGACAGCAAGAGCGGGCAAGCCGCAGCCTGGGCGCTGGCAGGGCTACTCAGCAGGAAGAGAGTTGCGATCGCAACTGCTGAGGCTCCCGCTGAGAATTTTGAATAGGGGGAGACAACCATAGGCCCAGCTTACCTTCGATTACTTTGTCTGGCGGCATTAAGCTTCAGGTGGCGCAGCAGGGGCTGCGGGGGGCAGCGGCGCAAACAGGTAACGGCAGTCTACGGCTTGGATTTTACCCTGGTCATCCTCAGCAATCAGGGCCAGGGGCGCGTAGTAGTGCTTGACGCCGTGGGGCGGCAGCGCCTGGGGCGTGGGTTTAGCACCCGGCATCTGCTCCTGGGGCCACTCCACATTTCCAGTAGCGGTGCGGGCAGGGACTAGCCAGTAGTCGCCGGGGCGGTAAGTGCCCGGCTGAAACTGAACCTGCACACCGTTTTCTAGGGTTTGCCAGCGGTCATCTCCGGCTTCGGTAAACTGAATCGGCAGGGCTCCATCGGCAGCAATGGCGCTGCCGCCTAGACTGGGGTTGCTCGCTTTATGATCCCAACGGCGCAGGGCGGGGTGAAGTTTGCGATCGCGCCCTGTAGTCCCGTCAGGCGGTGCGCTTAACGTTACCTGTAGGGTGATCAGATCAATTTTTTTCACTTGAAGCAATGGCTTAGGCTCATTGCGATAGATGTAGGCATCGTCAATGACCTCGACCCAATCACCCTCTCTGAGGCTAAAGCGGCTGTCGTAGCCCAGGTGCTCCAGGGTCACTACCTGGCCAAGGGCCGAGGCAATAGGAAAGACTACAGCGCTGTTTTCCCGCGACCATTTGAAGGTGGGCTCGTCGCCGCCCGTGTGGACTTCAACCCGGTAGAGCTGGTTTTCGGCCCCTCGGTAGCGGGAGTCGGGAGCAACGGTGCAAGGGTCGTGGGGAGCGGTCGTGCTGTTTTTGGCGGCTCTGGCTTTGAGCGTGGGACCCTGTTCATCAGCGCGGCCTAAGAGTCGTTTGAGCATATCTGGATCAGTTTTGAGGCGCTCTGCCGCTTGATTGATCAGAGCAAAAAGCTCTCCTTCGTCAGGCTCATCCTCTCCAATTTGGGCATTGGGATCGAGTACTCGCCGCAGATCGGTATCAGACTCGCTGAGGATCCGGGGAGTATGCCTGACCTGCCAGATCACCTTCGAGCGAGTAGCGGTGTCAGGGCCACCCAGGGCCACCTCACGAATGCTGGCACCGGAGTCGCCATCCTGCGTATGATCCACATGGCGCTCCCAGACATCCAGGTAGACCAGGAAAGGAAAATCGGGGTAGTCATACTCGGGAGTTTGGGAGAAATAGGGCTGCTTCTCAAAACTGGTGTTTGTGTCGTTCTCGCAGAGCAATCCTTCTAGGTAGTAGCGGCCTTTACTAATGGTTAAGTCCCTGAGATTAGTGCCGTTCAAATCGATCCCAATCTCAAAGCCAGGAGCTGCCGCAGGCACGCCGTAAGGGCCAATCAGGTCGGTGGCCAGGGTCTGGAGGTAGTGCAGCAGAATGGAAACCTGCTCGTTAAAGTCGGCATCGATCTGCACCCGTCCTTGCTGCATCAGCACCCGCAGAAACTGCTTTTGGGGGCTGTAGGTATCGCGGGTAATGTCGCCTCGAAGTTCTCCTTGCATGGTGATGGCTCCTAGTTAGCGTAGAGGATGGCGGCGGTCATGCCGCTGGGGGTAAATTCGTTCAGGCGGGCTTCTAGATTGGCGGCGCGCTGGGGCTGAAACAGGTGGTGAAACACGCCCATTTCCGATTCGTCGTCGGCTCCCCGCGTAATCTCAATCGGGCAGTGGAGAGAGAGCTGACCGTAGGCAGGGGTGCCATAGCGGGTACTGGTAAAGCGGGGACGAACCCGGTCTTCCTCCTGCTGTCGGGCATCGGCTAGAGCTTCATTTGAGGGCGGTTCTGCCTGAGCCATAAGGGATTGCTCCACGGCGGCAATAGCCAAATCGGGCTGGCAGCGGAAGCGGCGCGGAGTGCGTGAGCCCCTGATGTAAGCGCAGAAACGCATGCAGCCAATTTGCGATCGCGCCACGGTGATCTTGCCTTCAAAGATGCTGTTTTCAGCCAGCTCAATGGCGTGGGTCTGCACCTGCCCAAACACGGTGCTGCGCAGAATCCGCAGGGTGGCGTGGGCCACCGGGCAGCCGGGGGCACCAACCGCTTCGAGCCTCGAACTGGTGGCATCGAGTAGGCTGTCGCGAATTTCAATCGCCACCGGGTCGGTCTCGACCTCGTCGTGGTTGAGCTGGATCGAGCCGAGGATGGTGCGATCGCACATTACCCTGCCGTGGAAGTTGGTTAGCTCTAAGCTCGGTTCAGCAGGGCGGCGCGGGTCGCAGTTGGCCTCTAGACCCCAGCCGGGAACCAGGGTGCAGTGGCGAATAGAGAGGTAGGCCTGTTCCTTGAGGTCAGATCCCACGGAAGTCTGAGCGGCTGGGGGCTGAATGTTCACCGTTGGGGCCTCCCCATACTCCAGATCTGGAGCCTCTGGCACCTGACTTACCCGAATGCCGCGCCCAGTGACCATGAGACCATCGAGCAGGAGGTGGCTGCCAGGGTGGAGCGCCACGCTGACGGCATCGGGCATGGCGGTGTACCAGTTGAGCAGCCGCAGGACGGGCCGCCTGTGGTTAGCGGCGCGAATTTGCAGGCTCTGGCCTGATCCAACCTCCAGGTTGAGCTGCTCAACGTAGACACCGCTATCCTCAATCTCGATAGCGGCCTGGCGGGGCCGCTCGACCCGCCACTGGGCAATGGCAGCGGTGAGGGTGTCGAATCGGGGCGAGTCGTCGTCTGGCTCAGGACCAGCGGCAGCGCCCAACACCTGCCGCACTCGATAGGTTCTGGTCATCCTCGCTAGGCTATCGGGGTAAGCAATTTCCAGCAGCCAGCGGTTGACCCCTATCAACTCGCTGCCCGTGGGCTCTTGCAGGATGATTTCCCACAGGCGACGCGGCAAATCCCGGATCACAAAGCGGTTGTCTTCGTACAGCCTGACTACCGCCATTTGCGCGTTGAGTTCGTTGAGAATGACCGAGAGCAGCCCCGGCGCTGGGGGTTCGCTCACGTCTTGGGCCTCTAGCTGAGTTTGGGTGGTGGGGGAGAGGTGCGATCGCAAATAGTCCGACAGCGCCGAAGACCGCTTCAGGTCAATCAGCCACTGAGCCACATCTTTAATATCTGAAACGCTCAGCAGCGGGCGATTTACAAACGACGCCAGATCTCGGTCGTACTCACCGCCACCTATGTCGGAACTAAAGCCGTAGTGGTAGCTCACTACCACCCCGTACCGAGGCAACTGGCTGGGCGGAAAGACAATGCGTCCCAGCTCCGGATCGACCGCCACACAGCCGGGGCGAGGCCGATACTGCCAGCCGCTCAGGTCAGCAGGCACAATTCTGTGGGCCGCAATTGGCACGATGGCGGTGCTGCCGTGCCAGCCCGGTGCCCAGATCGCCAGCGACTTGCCCTCACCGTAGTAAGCTAGGTTCGCCATCTTTTCGTTATCGGAATCGGGCACTGGAACTTCAAACATGCGGCGGCGAATCGGCACGGGCAGATTCAGCTCATCGGCAATGTGGGTCGGCTCCGCCTCGGGTTTGGGGCGGGTGTAGAGCGCCGTGTCGTTCCCCAGCACGCTAAAGGTGTAGCAGTGCGGCCCCACCTCTTCGCGGCAGTAAGCCGGGGTTTGGGTCACCGAGTAGGGCCGTAGCCGCCAGACAAATAGCCCCACATTGGGCAGGTTGTAACGACCCACATTGGGCTTGGCGGTAATGCGGCGCACCTCCACGGTATGGGCCAAGGGGTCAAACGGCCCGTTCAACCGCGACAGCGCCTCCCCCTGCCGCAGATCCACCGTGCGGCCCTGATCCGGGCGCTGGTGGTTAAGCCCCTGGTTCCAGCCCAGCAGTTGGTAAAACTCCACCGCCCGTGCAGGCCAGCCCGCCACATCGTGGGCCAGCAGCTCCAGTAGGGCCAGAGTACCCTTGCGGCGGCGGTAGCGCAGGGTGTTGGCCACCTCCCGCCGGGGCACCAGCACCCGGTTGCGCGCCTGCCCTTTGGGCGTGGCAATATCGCCAGGGGTGCCCGCTGCCGCTACCGACCGATAGCCAATCAAATCGGCAATGTAGGGCACGACCCAATCCTCACAGGTTTCGATGAACCAGTTGCGGTAGAGCTGGTCCATGTCACCTTCCACGGCATCTACCTGCTCCGAAATCACCTGCAGCAACGCCCGCAAGGGTTCCCCGACTTCGGCGTCGCGGTGACGGTAGATAGCGGGCAAAAGTTGGTACAGTCGGTCAGGGTTCGAGCCCTGACCAGAGTTGCTCTGGGCGCTCAAGGGAGAACTCATAGGGTTATTTCCTCCAGCTTCAGGGTTTCGGGCAGGTTAGGGCTGAGAATGGCGAGCTGGGCTGGCCGAATGGTCAGGCTGTCGTCCTCACTGACCTGGGCCAGACTGGCTGTGATTCTGGGACGCGGCTGAGGGGCGAGCGCTTCTAGCGCCGGGGATGATGCCTCTAGGGATAACGCCTCTAAATTTGAGTCCTCTGGCGAGGAGGAACCTGAGGAGGAGGAGCCTGAGGAGAAGGGCTCTGGATTAATCGGAGAGGCCCCTTCCTGTGTAAACAGGTCTGGCTGGGCGAGCTGAAGCAGCTTGTTCGCCAACCTGTCAGGGTCTTCCGCCTCGGTTTCAGAAACGCTGTCGAGAATGTCTACATCCACGTAGTCCACCCCCGGGACTTGGTGGATGGTGCTGATCACCTCGCTCATCAGCACGTCCTGCCCCAGGTCTCGCCGCTCAAAGCTGAAATAGTCAAACAGCGCCGCTTCGATAGCTACCTTGACCGGCTCCCAGAGGTAATCGGGCAGGATGCGCACGCGGACGGAAATCAGCAAAATCATCAGCTCTCGCAGATCAATCTGCAGCGGTTGATAGGGGTCGCCAAAGCGACGCAGCGCCCGCCAGAGATTGCGATACAGGTCGGAGTTTTTCTCAATGGGGATGTTGTCTGCCCCGGCGATAGTCAGATGAATCAGCTCGCGGCGACCGTTGGAGAGGGCCTGGGCATCGGCCTTGGCGATGCCAGCGAAGGTGCGCACAAAGTCGGCGTAGTCCTGCACCGAAACCAGTCGATCGAGGGCCATCACCGCCATCGGGGCATTGCGCTTGGCCTGCAGCAGAGTTTCCCGGTTGGCCCCACCCGTGGCTGGCAGCGGGTTGATCACCCCTTTGACCCCCAGGGGCCGCGTTGCCAGCAGCTTGATCTGCTCGGCCTTGACGTTACCCACCTGGCCAATGCCGTCGCGGTAAACCGCTTTAACGTTTTCGCTGCCGCTGGGCAGCCGCGCCCCTTGCACCCCATCACCAAAGACCACCGTGGTTTTGTCATCGTCGTCGGTGCGGGTGATGAAGCCATGATCGGTGTCTTTGGCCCAGGCTAAATTCTCGACCTCTTGCCACTTCACGTCGTTGACCCGCACTTCCAGGGTGCTCTCAACGCCTTCGCGGGTCGGCGCAGAAAGGTAGGTGAGGGGCGGTTTGCTAAGGGCAAACTGCTGCAAAGCCTTGCTGCCGTCGCCGCTGCCGAGCACTTCCCCGCGGGTTTCGCCGTGGGTGGCTTTGACTACGTTGCCGTGGATAGTGACGGTGTCGCGCTTGTACTGGTAAGCCAGAGGCTGGGCGAGCTGTAAAAAGCTGTGAGGCGTATCGCCGGGAAGATCAATCAGTTGGGGCTGAACGGGGGCTTCTTCGCCCCCCTCTCCGCCTTCGGCAGCAGGAGCTAAGTTAGCGTCCGGTGTTGCAGGACTCATCTCTACCTGGGCGACTCCCTGGCGCACCCCAGCCAGCATGACCAGCTCACTGGCTCGCACGCCCTGGGCTCCGGGAATATCGGCTCGCTCGCCCGATACAATCAGCCAGCGACCCGGCTTGAGCCCGTCGTAGAGCTGAGCCAGCTCAATCTCAAATGGCTCGTCAGCGTTTGCATCCATCCTGCCGATAGGGTTATTAACGGGATCGATGACTTCCTCCGCAACGTCGAGCGGCTCACTCTGAGCATAGAGAGTCGTTTGCCGCAGAGTTGCTAAGGTGCGATCGCTCGCATCCAGCCACGGCTGGTCTAAGGTGAGCTGGGTAACTTTTCCGGTGATGCCGTACTCCGCTTTAGAAATCGCCTGAGTTCCAAGCACCCTGCTAACTATCTGCCGATCTGGGCGGTTGATGACGACCCAGCTTCCCGGCAAAATCTGGTCATACTGAGCATCTAGCGCTAGAGTCTTCTGAGCGACGGGGCCAGCAGTGGCTTCAAATTCGACTCGGATTTCGAGGGGGTTGTCGACGCGCAGGCCGCCTTGCACCGTTAAAATCAGGCCGTTGACAGTCTCCCTGAGCACTCTTCCAGGGCTAAAAGAGCGGCTTAGCACTGTGCCGTTAATCGCTTGGACAGTGAGGCGGCTGCGATTGTTGGCAAATCCGATGACTCGAAACTCATACTGCAGCTCACTAATCCCAAAAATCAGCTGCATAAGCTGGTTTTCGAGCATCAGGGGCGACTCTAACACTTTCACCTCCAGGGGAGTTGCTGCCGTTTGTCCTTCAAGGAGAAGGATTTGATAAGCACTTCCAGCCTTGAGCGCCACTGGGGTATTCAGAGAGATGAGCTGATTTCTCAGCGTTGTCTCGATGCTGAGGGTATAGGTTCCCGAAGCGGAGGTCTGGGTCGCGATCGCAAAGTTCCCAAAGGTAAGCGGCTCATTATTTGCCAGCAACCCCTCCTGACCCAGGCGAACCGTCGCGGTTCCTAGGTTCGTCGCTGCATGCAAGACTTTCACCTGGAGGGTGCGGTCGATCGCTGCAGCATCGGGCTCCACAACAACTTGATTTTGGGAAAACTCGTCGCCAGGGCTTGGTGGTATAGCGATCACAGCGTAGGCTTGTCCTGGGGTTGCCTCAACCGTGAACGACTGTCTGATGAAGCCCTCTCCCTGCTCTCCGGTATTGAAGACCTGAATAGCAAGCTCGATAAGGGAAGTGCCTTCGGTCATCGACTGGGTCGGTACGGGCACAACCTGATAGTCGGTTGCCGACAGCGGCTCAACGTTCTCAAAGAGCACCTGCTCGTTGACTTGGACATCGACCCGTCCCACTCCAGGAACTGCATGAATAAAGCGAACCTGAATCCCTTGAGGATTCATGGAGGCACTCAGATAGGTGGTGGTTTGCCCAAGCGGGGTTGTAACGCGCGGGCTATTGAAGGGTAGAGCGATCGGCAGTGGCGGGGAGGCTGCGTCTTCCTGAGTAGTAGCGGCCAAAACGTTAAGGGTGGCAGGAGAAGGGTTACTTGTCGGGGCTCGTCCTTCGGCGGGTGTGATATGGCTTCTCCAAACAATTTCAGAGGGCCTAGTCAACGGCCACTCCTCGTAGCGAATTGGGTGCCCCTGGTTGTTCTCGTAAACAGGTTTGAGGGGAGCGTTGTGGCCAAAAAGCGACGCTTTTATGCCGAATTTTTCGATAGTTTGAACCGTGGCAAGGCCGCTCTTGGGCTCGACAGATGTACTGCCCCAGGCTGAGTAAAGGGTAGGTCTAAGGGCAGGGTTAAGGTTGACCAGCAGCTGGGAGGCGATGTCGATGGCGGGAGCAAACGCCTGGCTTTGAGAGCGCTTTAGCTGTTTGGCATTTGCGGGGGGCAGCGACGGTGGCTGGGAGAGCGCCTTAATCGCTGCCTGGGTGAGGGTGGGTAGGGCTCGGCTAATGCGCCCAGTCGCGGCCTCTAGCTGAGTGCGAGTATCAGTTGAAAATGGAGAGAAATTGGTTGTCCTGATGAAGGCGTTCGGTGAGGCACTGTTGGGCGCGGCTGCGCTCGGGTTTGCTTCAACGGGATCGATTAGTTCGCCCTCAATCGGGGCAGGAGGCAGCTCAGTCGCTAGCGGCAGCAGTTTGACTTGGGTGCGCCGCTTGTCTGGGCTCACCTCAACAGCCCGGATTTGCCGCACCACCTGCTGGTCCGGTCCATTGCCAAAGACCAGCAGCAGCGGGTCGTTAGCTTTGAGCGTGGGGTCGCTGCCAACAAAATACAGGTCCTGCTTCTGTGCAGCATTGCTCAGAGTGATGAACTGGGGGCGGGTCAGTCTGGGCAGAAGCTGGTTCCACTCGGTGCGGGCTTCCTCGTTCTGCTCGGTCTCAAAGGACTGGGGCATTTCGCCAGGGGCGGGCAGGCTTTGCGATCGCGTCCCTTTAGGCACCCTGGCATTCTCGTTAAAGCCCGGCTCCATGGTGAAAGCTAGGTAGACACTGGCAGCGACTCCAGGGCGCAGTCGGTAACCCACCAGCCGGGCCAACTCCAGCACCGAGCGACGCTCGGTAGCGGTGCGCAGGTAGCCCTCGTTGGCGATGCGCTCCTGGTAAAAGGTGAGCACATCGGCCACTGTGGCCCAAGCGTCGAGCAGTGCGATCGCAGGGTCGTTGCGATCGCGCGTGCGCAGATGGGCTAGGGCGGGCAAGTCGCTGCTGGAGAGTCGGGCCAGTAGGGCATCAAGAAAGGTGGCGTGGGTGCCCAAGCGGTAGCTCAGAGCGTTCAGGCCAGGGCGGTTTCCAGCGCGTCCAGAAAGGGCTAAGGGGCCAGTGCAGCAGTCGCAATTGGGGGTCATCGTCCACCTCGCAGGTGCAGAATGAGCTTGCCGTTGTCAGGGAAATTGGGATCGTTGTCAAGGCGGGCTACCTCCAGCGGACCGATGGGCAGCAGCCCCTGTTCCAGTTCGCCGTTGGGCCCTTCATGCAGTCGCTCTAGCTTGGTAACCACAGCGTTTTCAACGCCAATGAGGGTCTGAGCAGTCGCCACCAGACGACTCAGGGCGATGCCTTCGCCAAAGCTGAGGCGGTCGGGGTGGAAAAAGCCTTTGTCGCCCTTGGCCGTAGTGCCGTTACTGAGGGCCTCCAGCAGGGCCGCCTTGACATGGCCCCGAATGTGGTCGGGCTGCACGCAAACGGTCATTTCCACATGGATCGGCACCGAGATGACAGAGCGTACTAGCACGTCGTGGCCCATGCGGCGGTAGCGGTAGAGGCGCTGTGCGATCGCATCGAGCAGCGCCTGATCCGCTTCGGCTTGACCAATCGGGTCCACCGCCACCAGCACCTCCGGCCAACTGCCCGTCCAGCGCAATTCGGCCGCTGCCCGCTGCACAGACCCAGCAAAGTCACGCATCACTAGATCGGCATAGTCTTGGACCGTGATGGCCCGCTGCAGCTCTCGTCGGAAGGTGCCGGGGGCAAACAGCTTGACCTGCTCCAGCGGCTCTGGGTTAGTGCCGCCCACTGCCGCAAATAGATGGCGCGGCTCCAGGTAAATGCCGCTGTTGACGGAGCTTTGGTGCAATACCACAAAGGCCAGGGTCTCAGCGCCAATGTTGCCGCTCTCACCATTGCCGACCCGATAGGTGGCGGTAAACTTGCTACCCGCTGCAGGCAGAGCACCCAGTTCTCCATCGCCAAATCGCAGGTGGGCTTGTCCGTCATCGTCTAGTTCTGCAACAAAATGCCGATCCAGATTGCCGCTAGCCAGCAGGTCGAGCTGGGGCTGCCAGGTACCTTGCGCATTGTGCAGTGCGATCTGGGGCTTAGCCTGACGGGGATCCTGGCGCAGCATCTGGCTGGCCGGAAGCTTTTGCAGCGGCTGGCTGAAGGTGAGGGGGCTCTGGCGCAGGCTAGGCGTAAAGCGCCCCGGCCCCGGTTGGGCTGGGGTAGGAAAGTTTTCAGCGCTGCACTGGGCGAGCACCGTCTGTGTGGGAACGCGGCCCAGAGATTCACCGCTCACGGTCCGGCCCTGATCGACCAGCACCACATTGCCTCGCGCCACGCTAATCGGGCTCAGCAGTCGGCACTCAGGCGCAGGCCCCACGGCCGAAATACATAGGGAAAACGGCAGAGCATCAGCCACTTCCCACTCAACGTCTACCAGCGGCGCAGGCCGACCCGCCGCATCGGTATAAACCGGATCGGTGGTAGGTATAACCCGCACTAGGCGCACGGCGTAGCGGTGGGCTGGGTTAGCGTCAGCCGCCACGCCTGTAGTCGGCCCCAACACCTCTTCAAGGATCAAGATGTCCCCTGGGGAGAGATGGAGTTTGCGTGTAGGAGAGGGACGTGGTACTGGGTCAGGTTCGCCGCAGCCGTCGACCTGTCTGGAGGGGGTTACCTCTGAGACATCCCATTCATCTAAGAAGGTGGCTGAAGTCGCTCCCTGGGGCAAACAGCACTGGCGATCGCCCCAGGTGTAGAGCTGAATTTCGTTGTGGGCCTCATAAAGGGTAATCTCCTGCTCGCCCAGAGGCTCAAAGACCTCATAGGCGTCGGATGGCACCGACAGCAGGGCTTCACTGCTGAGAATAGTTCCGGCAGCGGGCGCGGTGGGGTAGCGGGTGATGAAGTAGGTATCTGCCGCCTGCAGCGTTTCTTTAGGACTTCCCCGCAACATGATCTGCACCCAGGTGCGAGCGTTGCAGCCTTCGTGCAGAGGGTAGTCGATTAGCCGGGTGTGGCGGCGCACCGAGATCCGCTGGCGAGCAGTATCCAGGTAGGCTTCGGTAGCCACCGCATCCTGGTAGTAGCTGAGCTGATCGCCCACGTAGGCCAGCAGCTCCACCAGGGTAATGCCCAGGTCGGGTACGTGGCGCTCCTGCCAGTCCGGCATCAGCAGACTGAGGCGGTCGAGGATGAGTTGGCGGAAGCTGGCGTAGTCTTTGGCCAGGTAGCTGATTTCTGGCTCCTGGTAGGTCGGCGGCGGGCAGGGTAGCGGCTGACAGTCCAAATCGCTGGGGCAGCCCGCCTTAAAGCTAAAGGTGAGCTGGGCATAGCGGGAGTCGAAGTCGGGGTGGGGTAGATCGGTGGGGCGGCCCTCTTCGTCCAGTGCCACCAAATGAAGCGTGTAGGGCGAAAAGTCCCCCACCCGGTCTACCCGCACAGTGAGGCTGCTGTCGAGGGTTGAATCGTGTTGCAAGCTGAGATCCAGCCCTGTTACCTGAAGGTTGCGGATGCGGGCTCCGCCCTTGATTTGAAAGTTCTCTGGCCGCAAATCTTGAGGCACTGGTCCAATGAAATAGACCGTGAGCGATCGCAAGTTCTCACCCACCTCCAGGTAGTCCAGCCCGTTGCGCCCTTGGCGGCGAACGGCATGGCGGCGCTGCTCATTCTGGCAGGTCAAGGTGTTTGGGGTCAGGTGGGTCGGGGTCATAGCGCACCTCGCTCGAAGACGTCCTGGCGCTGCTCACCTGTGCGGCGCACGCTGTACTGCACCACTATGCGCAGAGTCGAGTCCTGGCTTTGCACCTCCAGCCCCTGCACCTCAATCAGGTCGCCCAGCCAGCGCTGCAGGGCTGCTTTTAGAGTGAACTGCAGGGCCGTGGCCAGTTCGGGGCTGTTGGGGGCAAAGATGAGCTGCAGCAGACCGCTGCCGAACTGGGGCCGATTCACCCGCTCCCCCGGATTTGTAAACAGCAGTTGCTCAATCAGGTTGCGAATGTGGCCATCTGCAGAGGGGGCAGCGGTGCGCCCCAGAGCGTCGAAGCGAAACGGAAAATCCAAATTAGTTGCCATTACATCCCCTTCACCCGAAGTTGGGTCATTGCAATGTTGAGCCCCGTACCTGTAGGCGCACAGATGGCCTGGCTGTCCTGCAGCAGCACGGGCACCCCGCTAGCGCGAACCCGCGTGGCCGCTGTAATCCACTGGGCAGTAACGCAGGGGCCATTACCCGCCGTGGGCGGTGGTAGGGTGCAGCCCGCCACCGTGTAGCTGCTGGACTGGGTAACAATCGGCTGGCCGCTGACTTTGACTCTGGGGTTGGCAACCACAGGCTGCGCCTGCCCCGCGTGCATGCACAAAACCGTTGCCCCTTGATGAAGTAGATAGCCCGGCATTAGGTCACCTCCAGCGCGCCATTGTTAAAAGAAATCTGCGGCCCGGTAAGCTGAATGCTGCCCTGGCCGTTGCTGATCTCAATGCCCGTGGCCGTCAGGGCAATTTTCATGCCCGCCGTGGTTTCCAGGGTGATGCCGCCAATGCCGGGAGTGTCGTCGAGGGTGAGGGTACCAACATCGGTTTTGAGCACCTTGACGGCGGGTAGGGCAGGCGTGGCGGGCACTTCTCCCTGAGCCCAAAAGCACCCCGTCCAGATTGGGTACTCCGGGCTGCCCCCTTCAAACTCAATCCACACGTGGGCACCCGTTGGCGGCACCAGAAACAGCCCTACCTGATTACCGCCATAGGGCAGGGCGGGCAGGGCCCAGCCGCTCTCCTGGTCGCCGTAGATGTCGGGTACCTTGGCCCGGATGCGGCCCAAAAACAGAGGGTCTTGATTGTCGCTAACGATGCCGCGATATTTACCGTAGAAAGGGGGGCCTTGGGGGGTCATGGCGGTGCTCCAGGGTTAGATTAAGGCTCCCCGACCTTCGCGGGTAAGCTCAAAGGTCTGCTTGTACTGGCCTCGGCTGAGTCGATGGGTGACGCTCTTGACGTAGTAGGTGCCGCTGTTGGTGCGGCCTGCGCCGACCACGCGCACCAGCCGCCGCGCCTGCAGCACGTGGCCGTAGCGCACGGTATCGACCTCGCCGCTGGTGGTGGCTACTTCGTCAGAGTCGCTGGTGGCTGCTTGCGATCGCAACATCGCCTGAGTCAAACTCAAATTCGCCGTCCCCCTCGGCACTGTCCGCCGCAGCGGCTGTGCGACCTGGGTGGCCAGCGACGGCTGCAGACTCACAGGCACCGGAACCTGAATCCGCAGCCCCGTGGTGGGTTCCAAAATACTCACCTGGGGTTCCGTGGCCGCCAGCGCGTCAAAGCCAAAGTTCATCGGCTCATCCACGTTCGACTGCGATGCCTGGTTAATCGCCAGCGGCGGTTGGGGAGCCCCCAGACGGTTCTCCCGCCCCCAGTAGGCCGTGGTTACGCCCGGAATCGGCGTTGGCTCGATATAAAACACAAAGCTGTTGCGCTGGGCCAGTGCCCGAATGTAGCTCAGGTCGGTGCCCTGCTGGCTGGGAGTGCGCTCAAGCTCCACCGGAAAGTCCTCGGTCGAGGCGACATCCGGCACCAGTCCTAGACGGGCGTATTGCCCCAGCAGCCGCAGCACAATCAGCGAGTCTGACTGGTTAGGGTAGGTTTCACTGTGCTCCTCCAGGTCTAGCATTTGAGAAATGTCGCGGCCATAGACATGCAGCGTCGAGGCTCCCGGCTGGTTGCTGGCCATTGTTTCATGGCGCGTAATCACCCCATCGATCAGCACCTGGGGCAGCACGCCCACAGTCACCCCGATAATCACCCGGCTAGGCGGCTCCAGCAGGCCGCTGCTCAGCAGGTCGTAGTCCAGCAGCGGCGATTTAGTCAGGTTAAAGCTCAGCTTGAAGCCGTCAAAGCCCTGGTCGTTGTTCTCCACCTCGACTGCCTCCAGCGCGTCCACCAAGTCGTAAGGGACTGGCAGAGGCACCGTGGAGCCAATCATGAGCTGTAGCCGCACACCCTGGTCAAACATGGCTAACCTCCCAAAATCAGCGGAATGTCGAGTGTCCGCCCGATTTCGGCGGTCATCTCATCGGGGTGCATCGCCCGATTAGCATCGCAGACCCGCCAAAACTGCTCCGGATCGCCCAGGTACTGCGCCGTAATGTTGTCGATCCGATCGCCCTCGACCACCTTGTGCTCCGCCTGCGTTGGCGGCATCGTCTTGGGCAGAAAACGCCGCCGCAGGTAGACCACCTGCCGTCCGGCGGCGGTCGTAAGCTGGGCTGTTTCGGTCTGGGCGTAACGGCTGGTGGGGGGAAACATACACTTTGCTCCTACACAACGGCAAATAACAGGGGCAAACAACAGGGGTTAGAACAGCCTTAAAGAAACGCCTACGTTTTGCAGGCTGTTGAGTACGTTGGCCGTTGCCAGGGCTTCCTTAGCCACCTGATGCACCATGAACAGGCTGTGCCCGGCATTGGTCACCTTCAAGTCGTGGTAGCTGAGCACCTGCAAAGACAGATCGGCCTTGGCCCGAATCGGGTTGAGCATCGTGTCGTAAGCCTCTTCGGTAATGCTGAAGCTGGTCAGCCTCACCGGCACTACGCGCTGCGGTCCCCAAACAAACAGCGTCATCGGCGCTTCGGGAGGAATGATTTCGATATTGCCGATTTGGGCCAGACCAATGTTTTTGAGCACCGCACTGCTCTTGGGGTACAGCAGCATCTCCAATGCCGAGAGGGTGGGGTAAACCCCAGAAGCCACCGCCACCGGGTTCGTTTGCTCTAGCTGGTCGGTGGCATCGATCTCTACGCTGAGGCTGATGGTTTCCTTAGGCGGTCCCGAAAGCCGAAAGGCCTCGCCCCGCGCCCCTTCCTCGCCCCCCGTGGAACGCGCCTCAACCTGGCGGCTCATGGTTTCAGGGTTGTACTGAAAAATAATGACGCTGGCCAGAGGATTCATCGGATCCATGCCGATGATGGCTCCCTTGAATAGCCGTGGTGAACCCGGGAAAGAAGTCATAAGGGTTATAAGCTAAGGCGAAACAGTGGCGAGAACGGCAGCATTCTCACTTAAGGAGATGAAAGAGGTGGGAAAATCTTTTGGCTATGAGTTACCTCATAGCTCTAAGTATGGAAAAGCCTTGAAGCAAATAACAGTACCCACGCGGGTCATCTTTAAGTAGGCTGAAAGCAACGGTAGATAAATTGCGATTAACGGCGTACAGCTTCAAAACCGTTAATCGCATCCTGAGCATCTGCAGAGGTAATTTCGCCTCTATCAACTAATCTGTTGCAGGTCGCAACAAACTCATTATTGATTGCTTCTGCTTGAGCTCCTGGGCCGCTTTCTGCTTGAGACTTTTTAAGGGCTTCTTTCAAACCTAATTTCAAAAGCCCTTTAGCCGCACTAGTTAAGGTGCCTCCACCTGGAATCATACCCCAGACAGTATCGAAAATAGTACCGACTACTAGCTGCTCAAATGCCACTCTAGCATCATGAGCCTTTAGAGTTTCACGAATAACTCGGCCTGAGTTGCGTACAGTTTCCATTGCCCTTGCATGGCCAGATTCACGAGCTTGTCCACTCAAGCGATTGGCAGTCATGACCAGATCAACACCCTTATGGGCAGTTGCACTTGCGTTCATAATCATTGCCATTGCGGGTCTTCTACCGCCTTGTTCTGCGATCGCCCCTACTCCTGCAGAATCAATTACTTGGCCTCGATTAGACACATCAGAAATTAACATTCCCTGGTTTTCACTTATAAAGGTTGACAGGTCTTTTTCAGCGTAATATGTCCAAGGTCCGCCTTCTAATGCTCCGCCCCGCCATAAGTCCAAACTGCCACTCATTTCATATAAAGCCCGAAGAAATTCAAGTTTTTCAGCGTTATTAGGAGCCCGAACGATGGTATTGGTATAGGGAACATTACCCAAGTGTGAGGGTGGGGTGGTTCGGCCCACTATCGATGGATCGTTAGAAACTTCAAGGAAACCTTGAAGCCTTGCATCGTATTCATCATCATCATCCATGTTGTTGAGTACACTTTTCCATTCGTCTTTAGTCCCTGTCCATACTGTCATTACACGCTCAGTGAAAGCTGGAACCTGCCATCGTTCAGTGCCTAAATTTACCCACCTCTGAATGGGAGCTATAGGGCTAATACTCCTATGTGGAGTTGTCCTAGGAGAAGCATCTAGAGTCGGCTGTAGCTGTAAGGCTTTCAGCGCCATGTCATCAGCTTCCCTCTCCAACTGGCTGTCGTCGTTGAGGGTAATCCCTCTCATTTGCATTGTTGGGCTAACACGCCCCTGCATCTGCTGCACCACGTGCCACCCTTCATGCGCGAGATGTTTTTGCTGCCCTGGGCCAATGTGAATGTCTCGACCCTGAGCGTAGGCCAACGCATTTAGTTGAGCGGGTTCTGGCGAATTGTGGTGTACTCTTACGCCAGATAAATCCATTCCTGAAAGGTTCTCCAAGCCAGTCTTTAAAGCGTTGGGCAGAGGTGTTATCGTCCTCACGGGCGTAGTTTCCAGGCCGGTTTCCCCGCTGCCAAGATGTGGCAAGCTCAGTTCACCTAAAGAACGCATTCCATTTGATGAATGTCTGCGTTGGAGAATAGTTTTCTGTAGAACTGCCTTGGGCAAAGTAGGCTGATGGGCAGGATTGAGCACAGTATTGACAAGGGCTTGACGGGTCATGATCCAATACCTTGATAGAGGGCCTGGGCAATTTGGGTACCGAGCTGGGTGGGGTCGGGCTGTTCAGCCACTTCGATGGGGCCTGGGGTTAGGCGATGTACCGATGATCGGCTGTGCAGATAGTCGCCTAGGCCGCTTTCGGTAATCAAACGGCCTAGCTCGGTTTTAACGCTGGCCTGAAGCTGGCGCTGCTGGGCCGGGGTCAGCGTCACCCCATCCAGTACCAGACGTTCAATGTGCAGATTGATATCCATCGTTACCTCCCCAGCGCAGCGGGTTCTTGCCAGCGAAATTCGGCTTCGTTAATGGATCGCCCTAGCTTGCGAAACTCGGTGCGGGCCGCCGAGAGCACCAGGGGCATATTGACGGGGGTGCCAGCATTGGCGGCCAGAAACGCCGCGTTGAGGGCAATGCTGTGGATGTTGCCGCCGGTCAAGCTGAGGCGGGCTAGGCGGGCATAGTCTAGGGTCTCCAGGGGCACCGAGGGGGGAAAGGCTTTTTGCCACATTTCCTGACGCTGGGGTATGGCCGGGTAGGAAAAGGTAATCACAAAGCGCAGGCGACGCATAAGGGCGGCATCGAGGGAACTTTTTAGGTTGGTGGCCAGAATCGCCAGGCCCCGGTAGGCTTCGATGCGCTGGAGCAGGTAGTTGATTTCGATATTGGCGTAGCGATCGTGGCTGTCTTTGACTTCGCTGCGTTTGCCAAAGAGGGCGTCGGCCTCGTCGAAAAAGAGGATTGCGCCGCCGTCTTCGGCAGCATCGAACAACCGCCGCAGGTTCTTTTCGGTTTCGCCGATGTATTTGCTGACAACGGAGGACAGGTCAATGCGGTAGAGGTTCAGGCGTAGATCGTTGGCGATGACCTCGGCGGCCATGGTTTTGCCTGTGCCGCTGTCGCCCGCAAACAGGGCGCTGATGCCAAAGCCCCGGTTCATACGCTGGTCAAAGCCCCAGTCTTGATAGACGGTACTGCGCTGCTGCACCTGCTCGGAAATCTGGCGCAGCAGACCCATTTCTTCGGGGGGTAACACGATGTCGTCCCAGGTAGCTTTGGTGTCGAGGCGCTGGGCCAGACGGTCGAGCTGAGGACGAGTTTTGGCCAGGCAGGCTTGCCAGAGAGAATCTGGGTAAGGCTGGGGCTGCAGCAGTTCGGCTTGGGCGATTTGGTGGATTGCGATCGCACTCAAATTAAACTGCCCTGCCAAAGCGGCTTCATTGACCGTTGGCCCGAGGTGCTGCCGCCACAGCGCCGCCTGCTCTGCCGCCATGGGTCTATCGACATCCAGCACAATCACGGGCCGAGAAAGCTGGGGGCTGACATCGCGGCTGCTGAGAAACAGCAGGGTGCGGCTGCGGGCCAAAAACTGCTCTAGCGCCGTTGGGATTTGGTCCACCTCGTGGGCGTCCAGATAGAGGGTAAAGGGCAGCAGTAGGCTCTCTCGCTGCCACAGGCGCACCAAGTCTTCCAGTTCATGGATGGGGCTGGGCAGCAGGTTGACCGGCAGGCTGTAGAGCGAGAGTCCCAACTGCTGGGCCACGTGCTGGGCCACGACCTGCTTACTCAGTGGGTCAGAGCCAATGAGCTGGAGCAGCGGCGGGCGAGACAGGCTTGCTATTTGGTGTTGACCGAGCGCCGACTGCACTGTTTCGAGCTGGGAAGGAGCCAGCAAGTCGTCGCCCGATAGAGGTTCTATGGGCACCAGCAGGGTCGAGAGGCGATCATCTATATAATTCAATCCCTTGAGATAGCTGACGATGCGCTCATCGGCCCGCAGTGGGCTGGTAGTCAGGGGCTGGGCTCCGGGCTGGTTAATCTCCAGCAGCCGCCAGTAGCGCAGGGGCCGCTCTGGGGAGAGGGCTTCCCAAGCCGGATCGGCAAACAGGGCAAAGCCCAGGGCAAAGGTGGGATATGCCGCCTGGAGATTGTCCTGGGCTTGGGCACAGAGGCTGGCGATGCGGGTGTCTAGCTCCATGGCGGCGCATAGCAGCAGCAGTTCCTGCTCAAAGCCAGAGAGCCCCAGGCGCTGGCTCAGGAGCACGAGCGCCGGGGGCGGCAGATCGTAGTTTGGGGGCGGCTGCCACTGGGGTAGCATGGCGGCAGGGGGAGGATCTTCTGGAGAAGCGGCGGCGCTGATGTAGGCATACATCCGGGATCTGAGCCAGGTCAGGGCTTCGGCTAGATAGGCTTCGTTCTGCTGGTGCCAGCGGGTCAGGTCGTTCATGGTAGGGTTACCTGCTGGGTGGGGTCAAACTGGGGCGGTCGGGCTTCAAAGTCCTGCACCAGCAGGCTGTCAGCACCGTCGATGCGCAGGCGCACAAAGTAGTCGCCCGTTGGCATATCCGTCACCTGGAATACCAGGGTATTAGTGCGATCGCTGCGGGGCTGGGCCAGCAGTTCACGGTTGCCCAGCAACAGTGCCGCCCGCTGCTCTGACAGCACGCTGGGGAGGGTCTGCACGGTGAGGGTAGTGATGCCTGTGGCGGCATCGGTTGCAACACCAATGGGCGGGGTGGTGACGATCTGGGGGGCCAGCGCCACCGGGAGCGCGTTGGTCAGGCGCTGCGCGTCTTCGCCCTGCAGCTGGACGGCCACCTGCACGGTGTAAACCCCTGGCAGCCACTGGTTCTGAGGCGCATCGGCAGCGGCGGCATCTCCCGGTTCTGGCAGACGCACCTCCAGCTCTGTAGCGCTCTGGGAGAGAATTTCTGCAGTGAGCGCAGCTTCTAAGCGGGGGTGCTGGAAGCGCACTTCCAGATTGCTGCCCGCCAGTCGCGTCCCGATAATCTTGAGGGTTTCACCGAGGCGCAGACTGGGCTGACGGCGGGGCAGCTCTAGGGTGGCGAGGGTGGGTACGGGCGGAGTGAGATCGCCCTGCACCGTAATGCCCTCGTCATCACGACCCCGACGGAGTACGGGCAGCGGCGTGCGTGCGGCGCGGCGGCTCTCAATCAGCACCACCGACACCTGATAGGCGGCAGAAATGCGGTACTGGGTCTGAAAGGTGGTCCATAGCCGCGATAGCTCATCGAGCGACAGGGTGTGTGGCACAATGCGGACGCTCTCGATCTGCTGATGCAGATTGCTGCTGGGGAGTTCGGTGGCGGTGGCCAGCTCGATTTCTTCGGGGCCAAGGATGGGGTGGTCGTGCAGGGTGCCCATGGCCTGACCCAGCAAACGGTGGCTGCGGGTGTCGTCGTCGTCCTCGCCGTAGGCGGTGATCAGGTAGTGCAGGTTCAGCGCTAGGGGCGGATGGCCGCTTTCGCCAGAGCGCACCTGATCGGGCAGAGGCAGGTTGCGCCAGCTAGGGTTGATTTCGGTCTGATACAGAAAGAGGTTGATCTGGTTGCCGCTGCTGGGACCGCCGCTGCCGCTCACGGCTTTATCCGGCGGTTTGGCCGTGACCGAAGCCCCGGCTAAATCGTCGGGCAGGTTGCGGTCGATCAAGCTGCGCAGGGTGAGGGTGACGGCTGCGATCGCAAGGGCATTACTCATCGCTGACCTCCCGAATGCAAGTAGGTACTGAGGCTAGTGGCTGAAGCCGCCGGGGTGCGTGAAGGTTGGGCTTTAGCAGGGCGCGGCGGCACGGCCCGCACCTCAATCCGGCCAATGGAAATATTGACGGTGGTGCGCTCTGGCTGAGGCACGCTCTCAATTTGCGGGGTAGCCGCTGGAAGCGGCTCAACGCGCGGCTGCAGTAAGGATTGGGCGGCTCTGAGATCAGCCCTTGAAGGCGTAGCGGGTAGGACTGAAGCCGTAGGTTGGGGCGCAGTAGCGAGGTTATTTGGGGATAGAAGGGGGGGCGTTGCGTTTAAAGAGTTTTCTGCGCGAGCGCTGCTACGGCTGGGATGAGCCTCAGCAGGAGCCACCGGGGAGGCTGGTCGAATTGGGTTGAGCCAGGACGGGGCAGGCGGTAATTTTTCGAGGGGGGCGGCTTGCGATCGCACTGGGTCAACCTGGGATTTCTGCCCTCCCAAATGCTGAGATGGGGTTGCGCCGTTCACCTCCTTTAACAGCGGCAAAGCCGGATGAATTGCTTGCCCGGCTCTAGGCTTGGGCAAGGGGAGCATACGGGAGGACTCTGTTTGAGGAGACTCCGCTGGAGTAGGGCGGGGGGTTGGCTGGCCGAGACGGTCTGCGGAAGCTGAGTTGGGGCCATCGATAGGCTTTCTCAGCAGATTTTCCGCCGCTCCTAGAGAAGGTGCTGAGGGCAGCAAAGGTTCATGCAGGGAAGCTGCGAAGCGATCTGTTTTGCCAAGCGGCTGTTTGGGTAACTGTGCTTGAGGATTTGGGGGCGGCAGGGCTGAAATACCCTTTGAGGGGGGCGGAACCACAGGTTCCGTAGGCGTTGAGGATTCTCCCAAGTGGTTTTGGCGATCTTGCGGAGACGCGAAGAGCGGCCCGGCCAGAGCTGTCGCGGTTGAAGGTGGTCTGAGGGCTGCAGCATCAGAAGACAAAGGCGGCAGCGGCGCAGACGGGGCTTTGGATTGAGGCATACGGCCAACATGCTCACTTCCCCGAATCACTGCCTGCTCAATCAGCTCATCCGGGGCGGCTGCCCCTTCAAGCTCCACTGCCGCCGTTGGCGGCTCCAGCAAAGACCCCGTCTCCGGCAGCGTCAGAGCACCCAACCCCCGGGGCGCAGGCTCAAAGCGCGAGCCCAACCGGGGCTGGAGGCCAGCCGTTGGATTGAGCACGCGGGATGTGAGTTGAGTCAGATAGGTTATCATCGCTGCACCATCTCCAGGTAAAGCTGGCGGCGTTGGGGGCTCATGGCCAGAATGTCGGCCTCGCGCCAGCCGTAGGCCAGCGCTAGCCGATGCACTTCCACTAGAGTGCGCTGGGCCCAGGCGTGCAGCTCGCCCCAAACGAAGTGAACAATGTCAAAAGTCGAACTCCACTGATGGCTGCAGGCCGGACAGCTCAGGGCAATCTGCACATTAGCCTGGGGGTCGCCCTCCGCCATGGCTTTTGCGATCGCATCCACCGCTGCCTGCGGCAGCTCTGCCACTGGACAATCTGCACCCTGGTACTGCGCCTTGAGAACGCAGCCCTCCAGCAGCAGCTGTTGAGCCTCCGCTAGATCAGCGCATCCCGCAACCGCTTCTAGATCAAGGCTGTTGGGCAGGCGGAACTGCACAGCGTAGTCGTCTGCCTTTAGGGAAAAACTGTCTTGGGAGGAGAGAGGAGGGAGGAGAGAGGAGGTTTCCTCGCTTTCTGCCTTCCCTTCCAACACCCGCACATCTGCTACGCTAAAGTTTAGCTCCAGCGGCTCGCTGCATTGGGGGCAATGGCTGACGCTGGCGATGGCGGGGCCAAAGAGCTGCTCCCGCAGGCTCAGCAGCAGAGCGTCGCGGCGGCCTATGCTGAGCTGGGTGAGGGCTTCCCAGGAGTGGTAGGGGTGTGCGATCGCAAGCAGGTACATAGCTCTGCAAACTGGCGAAGCTGAGAACCCCTGCTCCCAAACCTGCAGGAGTTCGAGGGCCGTCAGGCTGTGCATGGTGTGGCCTTACTTAAAGGGTAATCAAAAGCAGCAACAGGTCGTAGGGGCAAAGCATTCGGCAGATAAATTCAGCAACAGCAGGTAACCTCCTGTCCAGATGCTTCGCCCCACCGCTAGGCAGCCGGTTCCGTGAATGTCGGTTCTGTTGGCTCGGTAACGGCGTAGTCACGCTCCCAACCCTCATGCTGCAAGGTCATCGTCTGGATGGCGATGGCATTGGCGCTGGCGTCGAGTTCGGGTAGAGCCTGATACTCGGACACCCAGCAGCGGTAGACCTTGTAGGCAATCGCGAGCTGCCCCGCCTCGTTGTACATCTCGATGATGATGTCCTTGCGAAAGTCCCGCAGTGACACCTCCGAACCCAGGCCGGATTGAAAGTTCCAGACCTTGTTAGCCCACTGCTCAAAACCGATGTCGTGGGTGACACCGCGCTCCAGGGTGATAGGTTCGTACTTGCTCTGCCCCGGCGACTTGAGCACGGTGCTGGGGTCGCCTCCTTCCCGGTGCTCCACGACTTCGGTGGTGCGCTTGAGGGCACCAACTTTGCTAATTCCAGCCACAGGCCGACCGTCCCACTTAACGCGAAACTTGAAATTCTTGTAGGGGTCGAGGCGGGTGGCGTTAACACTAAACTGAACCATGACATTACTCCTTAGGAGGCAATCTAGGTGGCAATCTGACCAGCAAGCTGTTGAATTTTGATAATGACGAACTCAGCGGGCTTGAGCGGCGCAAACCCCACCACGACGTTGACAATGCCTAGATTGATGTCGTTTTGGGTGGTAGTTTCCCTATCGCACTTAACCAAATACGCCTCCTGCGGCGTGCTGCCCTGGAACGCCCCCTGCCGGAACAGGTTCTGCATAAACGCGCCGATATTGAGCCGTAGCTGAGCCCAGAGGGGCTCGTCGTTGGGCTCAAAGACGGCCCACTGGGTGCCCCGGTAGAGGCTTTCGGCAATGAACAGGGCGGTGCGCCGCACAGGCACATACTTCCACTCCGAGGCTAGGCGGTCGTCGCCTTGGAGAGTGCGCGCCCCCCACACCACTCGCCCAGCGGCGGGCAGGGTGCGCAGGCAGTTAATGCCCAGCGGATTGAGTTCGCCGTTTTCGCCATCGGTCAAGGACACCGCCAGTTTGGGTACACCCACCAGGGTGGCATCGGTGCCCGCAGGCGCTTTCCAGACACCGCGCTGGGCATCGGTACGGGCAAAGATGCCGGCTACCGCGCCCACGGGAGAAAACAGCTCCATCTGGTTGTCCCGCAGTGGGTTGGGCTGCTCCAGCATCGGGAAGTACACCGCAGCATAATTGCTCTTGGTGCCGATGGCGTCTAGGGTTGCGATCGCGCTCGTTTTATCGCGCCACTCCAGTGGCGGGTTCACCAGGTAAAACGCCCGGTTCTCCTCGCAAAACTTGGCAGCGGCTGCCACTAGAGGCTGCACCTCATTGTCGTAGGTCTGATAGGCAAAAGGCGGAATGCAGAGGATGTTGAATAGGTCTGTTTTCTTTAGCGCGTACAGTCCTTGTTTGTTGCCCTCCATGCCCTCGCCGATGTAGCTATTGGCGGTTAGCTCTACACCGTCGGTTACGGTGGCAGCCCGCGCTGCTTTAGCCTCTAACATGTCGTCCTTAGCCTCATCCACAGCGGCCTGAGGAGCAGCGACATCAGTACCGTTGCGTTTGGCCGCTGCCAGGGCCTTTTCAGCTTCTTCCAGGGCCTCTTCTGCTGCGGTAACCTCATCAGTAACCTTCGCTGTTGGCACTGCAGGCAGACTATCCGCTGCCAATTCTCCCTGCCAGCGCACCAGCTTAGACTCCGCTGCCAGCACCTTATCGATGCGGCGGGGACTGTCTTTGAGCGAGATGTTACGGAAGGTCTCTGTTGCGCCACCCGGTGCAGCGTCGCGCACCGTCAGATTAAAGATGTCTGCGGTTTCTAAGCCCATCCGTTCAGCGATTGCAGTCGCTACGGTAGGGCTAACGGGTTCTGCTTCACCCCGCAGGTGCTGCCCCCATGTGCCCTCGTAGGCAGCTTCTAGCGTCAGGCTCCCCAAGGACAGCGCAGATTTTGGCCCAAGGGCTGCAGCCGGATCGGCTTCTTCGCCCTCCGCAGGCGCTGCCGGGGGCTGCGGGGCTTGAAACAGCCGCACAATAATGGCTCGGCTGCCGCCGTTGAGGTAAAAGTCGCGCACGGCGTAACCTAGAGTGCTCTCCTTCCAGAGGCCTCCAAAGGTACGCTCAAAATCACCATAGCTGTTGATCGTGATAGGCTCGTTGACTGGACCGCGCAAGGCCCGACCAACAAAGGCCGTAATCGAGGTGGCGACCCCTGTAATGGTGCGTACCCCACTGGGTACCTCTTCGATATAAACGCCCGGATAAGTCGGCATAATGGGCATGAGCTTTCTCCTTAGGCACAAGTTGAGAACCAATCCAGCCCCATCCCTGGGAACCTAAATAGGTGCAGCTGAAACCTGAGATAGGGGTAAGGCAATTTGTGCCAGAGATGGCAAAAAGCTTGCTCTGGCAGCTTTTACAATCGACAAAAGTCAAAGTGACAGTGGCTTTGAGCCAAGAATTCGCTCGGGAAAGGCCGCTGACAGGAAGCAGATTCTTGTTTTAAGAGATGATAAAGAAAAACTTCCCTGGGAATGTTCACAGTATGGCTAATGCTTTTGGCGGTGGCTATTACCCCTACGGGTCATTTTGATGTTCCACTTCCATGCGCATTTAGAAATCTAATCATCCATCCCCACTCATCCATCCCCACTCATACATCTGTATCCATGAATCTATATCCATAAATCCATATCTGCAATCCATACCTGAAATCTATATCTACCTATCTGTATCTAAGTATTAGGTAACCCGTTATTTCGCTAGCAAGCGGAGACGGAGTGATTCAGCTCGCTGGGTGCCCATTGCAAGTGTACAGTGCCAAATTAAATGACATCGAGACAAATTCGTGTCGTTGAACAAAACCTTCTCTATTGCAGAACTACAGAGAGGTTGCTCAGCCATCCATCGTCTAACCATCGGCACTGCCAAGCTGGCTTAAGGCGGAGAAAGCAATCCCAATTTAGCTTTGCTGCTTTAACGGCACTAATGTGTCTCCACGGCAAATAAAAAGTCACTGTACATGAGGCTTCTAACCACTACTCACAGCAGAGGAATACTAACTATGCATCTCTTTACATAGGTTCACAATGCGGTTCGTCCAGTCATTCATTTTTCTGGCGCGCTCGAACTTATACCTATGCTTTACACAGACATTTCTTAACATTTCAGAGGCCCTTAAAAGCTAGATCCAGCGGCCTTTTCCAGTCTTCAAACAATCCAGACTTATTTCAAGACAGTCAAATTAGGAGAAGTTCTGTAAGGAGTGGAATAAGAGGTGAGAAGAAGCGTGTAGAAAGGTGAATTAGGGAAATTAGGAAAGCGGAATCTGAAAAGCATTGCAGTGAAAGCTGTTGAGAGACTTTCCCTTAAAAATTAGTAACGAATCTGCAACAAATTTGGAGTGCAGACTCAGAGAGCATATTTACCTAGAACTTACACCAGTATTTATTCAAAAGAGAAAAATCGAAAAAAGAGTGGCTAGAGCGTGAATATGGATGGCAGCAGGTATTAAAAAGTGGCAATTAAGAAGAAGCAGAGAGCTAACTCCCGAAGAACTTGCCTAACTTCCGCAGGATATGAAGAGAAATAGGGCAAATAGATGTGGCAGAAAGTGAAACCAGTAGTGTCAAAGGGACTGGACTGGTGCATCTAAAAGGAGCGAAGAATGAGCTGGGTAGAAGCGGAACTGAGTGGAACGGAACTAGGCGATGCGCGGCTAACGAAACGGCTGATCGCAATGGTGCAAGCGCTGTCGACGCATTAAGGCGGAGAGCATCTTGAGTGGCCACCAACTAAGTACCGTGATGCGCTTGAGTGGCCATGAAACGGTCCTGGTGTGCCAAGACACGAGCGATCTGGTGTATACGACACTGCGCCGTACACGTGGATTAGGTCCTATCAGCGACCCATCAGGCAAAGGGATCAAAGTGCACACAGCCCTATGTGTGAGCGATGCCGGAGTGCCGTTAGGTGTGCTTCAGCAGAAGAGCTGGACCCGCGATATGCAGAGCCGTCGCCCGGGCCGACGGCGAGGAATAGAGGAAAAGGAAAGCTATCGGTGGTTGGAATGCCTGGAAGCAGTGCAGCAACAAGTGCCCGAAGCAACGAGAGTAATCACGATAGCAGACCGTGAAGGAGACATCTACGAGCTGTTTGCCCACCCCCGCCGAGCTAATTCAGAACTACTGATCCGCGCAGCGCAGAACCGCAGTACGAAAAGCGAACCAGGCGCAAGCGAGATCAAAGCCCTGTTTAAGGTGATGGAGACGATCGCGGTGTCCGGGGAGATGACGATAGCGCTGCAACGAACCCCAAGACGAGCGCCCCGCGAAGCAACCCTGAGTGTGCGATACACGCGCCTATGGCTGCAGCCGCCACAGGGGAAAGGACATCTAGGAGCGATCCCAATTTCAGTAATTATGGCCAAGGAAGAGAAGCGGCCCGAGAAAGAAGCAGCAGTAGAGTGGATGCTGCTGGCAACCCTGGCGATAGGAAGCCTAGAGGCAGCAAAAGAGAACTTGAGAAGATATGCCCTGCGCTGGCTTATAGAACGACTGCATTACATACTGAAGAGCGGCTGTGGCGTGGAAGCCTTGCAACTAAAGCGTGCAGAAGGACTGCAACGGGCGCTGGCAACGTACACGATAGTGGCATGGCGACTACTGTGGCTGAGCTACGAAGCCCGGCAGAACCGTGAGCAGACAGTAGAAGGGATATTGGAGCGCCACCAGTGGGAAGCGTTGTTCTGCCGGGTACATCGGACGACCCAACCGCCGAAAGAGGCACCGACATTAGGCCAGAGTATTGAATGGATTGCTCAGTTAGGGGGTTATTTGAACCGTAAAGGGGACGGCAATCCTGGCGTCAAGACGCTGTGGCGAGGGTTGCAACGGCTGCACGACATGGCAACAACGTGGTTTCTGTTGGAAGCTTCCCTCTCCTGTAACCCGCAAACGGGATGATAAGCAGCCTTGGAATGTAACGATAGATGCAAGTAAAGGACAAAGAAGTTCTGGGGGAGAGCTTTCTAGCAGATCGAGCTATAAGTTGACATAAAACTTTATTGACAAAATTCTAAACCCTTCTTTTTTTTAAGAGGAATCAGGTTTATGTGTGAGCGGTCGCGGCCCCGAGTAGCGGCGAGAGACGATAAGTGTATTCATTTATTTCCACTTCCATGTGTATCTAAAAATTTAATCATCCATCCCCATTCATGCATCCGTATTTACGCAACTATATCCATAAATCTATATCTGCAGTTTACACCTGCAATCTATATCTACCTAGCTGTATCCAGGTGTTAGGTAACCCGTTATTTCGCTAGCAAGCGGAGACGGAGTGATCCAGCTCGCTAGGTGCCTATTGCAAGATGAGACCGCGAAGCAGGGATAACTGAGAGTGAAGATCGCAAGTGCTCCTTGGTCAAGCAGCTTGCGGCGTCTGCTTCTTCTGAGTTCGCCTTTATCGATTTGATCCAAAAGGGAAGCAGCAAGCTCAATTGAGGTAAAGACCTGAGGAACTTGCTGCTATGGAATTTATAAAGCTGATGGTAGCGTTGTACTCAACCGGGCAATGTGGTCATCGCTGATTGGATAAAGACGAGTTAAGGCTTCCCTTAATTACTCGTAGATCTTTTGCTCAATCGAAGGATCTTTCCAAGCCGGTGGCTTCGTATTGTTTATAGAGGAGGGTTCCTCTATGGTGTTCTTTGCCGCTGAAGCTGCGCTGTTGGCCACATCTTTAGCTTTTTGAGATGTTTGATTGATGGTGTTCTTGATCGCAGGCCTTACATCATCATTAATTGTTCTTTTGGCAGAATCTGTGACGCCGCGAACGTCTGCTTCGTCAATTTTGCCTTTTACAGACTGGCTTACGCCGCGAACGTCTGCTTCGTCAATTTTGCCTTTTACAGACTGGCTTACGCCGCGAACATCTGCTTCGTCAATTTTGCCTTGAATAGATTGACTAACACCCTGGACATCCGCTTCGTTGATCTTCTGCTTTGCGGACTCAGCTAGCCCTTTGACATCGGTTTCATCAATCTTTGCTTTAACGCTATCAAGGGTATCCTCAACCTGATGGGCAACGCTTTCAGCGGCATCCTTGATTGAACCCGTCGCATTTTCTATTTGGTGGTCCATGTTAGTAGCGGCTTGATCACCAATGGCTGCACCTGCGATAGCGCCACCTACAGCGCCAATGGCTGCGCCCATTTTACCGGCGACCATTCTACCAACTGTCGCGCCTGCAACACTACCTCCGGCAGCGCCAACAGCTTTAGCTACGGTATGCTCACCGCTTTGATTTTCTTCAGTTTTCTCTGTCTGGTCAGATTGGGCAGAAGGGGAATCGGTAGTCTGGATTACAAACTTTTCATAAGGCTCTCCAGATGGATTTTGGTTACTGCTTGCGCTTGTCATGAGATAATTTTTTCCGTCTTTATTTCTACATAAAGTGTATCAACCAGGGCCAATTGATACATCGTCTCAAAGACCGGTCTTTCTAGAAGCTATTTCAGTCAATAGTTATAGGCTTTGCTATCGATTCAATCTTCTAATGCTCAGATAATGCTAATGCTCAGATAATGCTCAAACAACCATTCGCTAGCGTTACTAGTAGCTCCTGATATTGATACAGTAGGGATCCCGAAAAAATTAGGTCAAATAACCTAAAATCTTAAAGGCTAATCAGCCTGGCTGCCTGACAGAAGTGGGTCAAAGCAAGCAGTGACGATGTTTAAGAGAACGGGTAGAGCGATAGGTAAGGCTAGAGTTACCCACAACCAGGGCTAGGTCGTGACCAGAGTGGAGGATTCTTAAGCTGATTGGGGAAACCTGCTTTGTGACGCCAGAGCCCGAATCAGCAGCGAATGCGATCGCAAATCCGATTGATTACAGTGATAACGGAAGAGAACTAGTGCCCCTGCCCGTGGCGAGCGCTGTTGTAGGCGTCGTTGGAGGTGCGATCGCAAAGGTCTTTGAGGATGTTTTGCTGCGCCCCGGGGAAGACGGTCAGGAGAGCTGCGCCATCAGTTCAGCGATTACTGTCTGAACTGCCTACAGCGAATTTCACGTGAATAAGCCACAGTGAGCGAACCAAGCAATGGCATTGCTTTCTGAAATCTCCTCGGTGACAATTTGCCTCAGTGCTTGTTGCAGTGCTTGAGGTGT
>NZ_JACJQO010000042.1 GCF_014696715.1 Pseudanabaena sp. FACHB-2040 | reverse complement strand
AAGGGCGAACGAAGGGACTCGAACCCTCGAATGGTGGAACCACAACCCCCTGTCAACACCTTGATTTCACGTTTAAGCAGTTTTGCGGCCCGAATAACGCTGATTTTCTGTTGTTTGCGTTTGCTTTATCAAACTTAAAAGCTATTATTTGGGCTGAATTTTAGGCAAGTTTTAGTCAAGTGGGCAAGCGTTCCGTTGAGGATTTGCTGGCAGAAGCCAACGCCTCTTTAAAGGCAGCCCGCTCTGGGGTGCAGATTGTTCAAGTGAAGGGAAGCAACCGGCTCTACCTAAGGGCCACGCTACCACCGAAGCCCAATAGCTCAAAGGATAAACCCTATCAGCAGAGGATTGCTTTGGGGGTCTTTCTCAACCCGGCTGGGGTGAAGCGATCTTTGGCCGATGCTCAGCGCCTGGCCTCTGACCTTCCTATGGGGCGATTCAGCTGGGCGGACTGGTCCGCCACTGAGCGCCGGTGCCAAACCTGCGCCGATTGGGTGGAGGCATTCGAGCAAAACTATTTCCAGCGCCGCGATCGCAACCCCCAGAGCGAGACGACCTGGGAAAAGGATTACCAGATCCCGTTTCGGCGGCTGCCAGCGGACAAAGACCTTTCTGCCGAGCTGCTGGTCAAGGTACTGCTGGAGACCACTAAGCCTGACACCAGGGCACGGCAGCGGGCCGCTATGGCCTATGGAGCACTGGCCAGACTGGCGCAGCTCGATGCCAACCTCACGGCCTACAGGGGCGCGTATAGCCCCAGCTCGGTGAACCCTCGTGACTTGCCTAGTGACCAAGAAATATTGGCCTACTACGACCAGATACCGTCGCGCCCGTGGCAGTGTGTTTATGCCCTCATGGCGACCTATGGTCTTAGGGATCATGAGGTGTTTTTTGTGGACCTGGAAGCGCTCAAGGAGCCCCCAGGTATTGCCCTGGTGCAGGATGGCAAAAACAGAAAGCCCCACAGCGTTTGGCCTTTGCCAGACGACTGGTGGGAGCGATTTCGGCTTTGGGATGTAGAGCTGCCCAGGCTGACAGCTAAGCGCAACAGCGACTATGGGATGCGCGTTTCGCAGTATTTCAACCGCAACCAGATGCCATTTGTCCCCTACGACCTGAGGCACTGCTGGGCGGCCAGGGCGGCAGTGATGGGCCTAGACCCCAGCATTGCCGCCAAGATGATGGATCACAGCCTGGTGGTTCACAACCGGATTTATCAGCAGTTTCTGAACAGGGACCACATGCAGCAGGCATGGGAGCGGGCCAGGCTGAACAGACCCATCTAAGCCTCTTTCTGAGCAGGTTCTGGCTGGGGGTAGGTGGGGCGCTTCTCTGGCTCCAGCTCGTAGACCTTGCGCAGGCGAGCAACCTTCACGGCGTAGTTAGGCTTCACGCCGTTGCTGGTGTTGATGTAGTCTCGCCCGTACTTGAAGAGCCCAGCCTTGATGTCGTCGCCAATTTTGCCCGCTGTGAAGGCGCTGCCCAGCATTAGGGCGGCTTCTGTAAGTTTCACCCACTGATGCTCTTGAGTCTGGCGCTGTAGATCTCTAGCCATCTCCAGGGCGGCCTCGGCCAGCTTCTGCTGAGCCGCAGCGGTTTCTAGCAGCAGGGCTATTGTCTGGGCTGTGTCCGTCATGCCAGGTCTACATCTCCGCCGTAATGCTCCCGCAGCTGCCTCTTGTAGCGCTGCGCCTCTTCCTCCATGACCTCACAGAGAGATTCGTAAAACTCCAGCTCGGTGAAGATGCCTTTCTCCAAGAGCAGCCGCACCACTGCGGAGTGCTCAACCATTGCAGAGTTCACGCCTACCCTCAGGTGCTTGGGTGCAACCTGGGAAGGGTCAAACTCCATCGTGAAGGCAACACCAGTCTGCATGGCATGAGCCAGGGCAAAATATCGCTGCTTCAGCTCTTCTAACCGAGTAGATTCGTTACTCATCGCCATCACCCCTTAGCCCTTCACGGTTCCAATCAGTTTGTAGACCTCTGAGTGCCCGAAACTCCTGCAGCATTTGGTCTGCCTGCTCTGCAGCCAAGCCCAAATCTTGTATGGCAAAGACCAACAGAAATGCCTCGACTTCGGTGTTGAACGCATTCATCAGCAAGTATTTAGCCCGCTCTCTAGCCGTGTCAGGGCGGATCGACTCATCCCCCAGGTCCATAGTGCAACTCGGAATTTGGCCTGCTTCGCGCTGCTGCCTAAATAGCTGCAGCAGTTGAGCGCCCTGGACTGGAGACGAGCCAGCAACCTCCACGGCCCACCGCATCAGAGCGCTGTCTAGCTCAGCAGCTGCCGCCGCTTCGAGTACTGCCAGGGCATGGTGGGTTGCCTCCTGGGGGGTGAGCTGCGCCTGCTGCTTGCCCCATTTGAGGTTGATCGCAGGTTGCAGTGTGCGAGATTTGACTAGTGACTCGACCCAAATTTGATCCGACTGCTGCTCTTTTCCAAAACCTTTAGCCATCAACGTTTGACTCCTCAAAAAAACGATTGCAGGCCCCGCAGTAGCTGTTGAGCACGTCGTTGGGGTTATAGCTGGTGCGGTGGCACTCCGGGCAAGTGAAAGTAGGGATTTCATGCTCCTGCTCTGGGCCGTCGGCACCGTTAAGCAGAAAGGTTTCCAGCTCCTGCTCTGACTCAAAGTGCTGGATACTCACCTCACAGCGCCCATATAGAGTGACGTTGAGCAGGTGAATAGCTGCGTCTACAACGCTTTTTAGGCGAGGGTTGTAGCTAATTTTGATGAGCTTTATGGGCATGACTCACACCTCCTCCAGCATTGCGGTGACAGCATCCTTGCCCAGCACCTTCACCAGCTTCTGCAGCCGCCACTTGCAGATGCTTTCAAGGCTGATTGAGGTCTTTTCGGTGTAGGGCTGTAGGCTCTTCCAGCCGATCCAGGTCTCGTTGAGCATGTCCCAGCAGCAGGCCTGAGTCTCGCTCATTTTGGTGATGACCATGGGGCTGTAGGGGCGATACTCGTCTACCACGATGTCTCCGATCTGCCAGCCCCCTCCAGAAGCCTCTACAACAGGCGAGGGCGTTTCCGCATCCGAGTGGGCGTTTTTCGCCTCTGGGGCGGCTGGCTGCGGCAGCTCTGCGGGGCTGGCTGGCAATTCGTTCAGCTCTGCTACCAGTAGGGTTTCGGGCTTGACGTTCGACTCTGTGCCGTCGGGCTGAAGGATGACCACGGGCAGGTAGTGGTTGTGGTCAAAGGCAATAACCTTGCCCAGCAGGGCGTAGCCTTTGGCGGAGACCACAGCATCGTTTAGGCAAAGGGGCCTACCGTCGGCGTCGTGGTAGGTGGGTTCCTCTAGCTCGGCTTTTTCCTCATCGGCGGGCTGATCGGGGTCTACTTTAGGCCTGGCCGCATTTCTCACCGCTTTACCCGTGACTCGGCCACCGGTGGCCACCTGTGCCTGCTGCAGCACCTCCATGCGCTCACTCTCTGGCACTTTGGCCAGCTCGCGCATCGCTCCCAGGCTCTGAGGCAGCTCGTTTTCCGCTGCGCCGGAAAGCACTAGGGACTGATAGACCTCACCGGCGATCGCATTGTCGTAGGCGTTGGACTTCTCCCAGCCCCAGCGCTCTTTGCAGTAGCTGATGAAATTGGGGTGGCCAGCCTCGCGCCATAGCTCCTCATTTTTCACGGCTGCCACGGCGGACCAGAGCCGAGAGCGACCCTCGTCAATCTGGGTCAAGCTAGCCTGAATTTCCTCTTCAAGCTGGGCCAAGCGAGCAGCTGGCTCGGCTTCCACAATCTCGGCTTCAACCGCTGCGATCTCACTTTCCGTTGCGTCAGAATCGGACTGCTCGGATGCTAGGAATTGCAGAGGAACTTCAACGGCTCGATCAAAACCGTCAAATCGCACCCAATAGCCGAAGTAACCGTGACGAGGCCTTACTGCCTCAACATAGCCTCGCTGCCTATCCGCTACGCCATTTAGGCCAGGGGGTGGTGAGGCTTGATCATGCTTGCTGTAGTCAGTTTGTACGCGATCTCCAGCGCAGAACTTTGGAACCACTACGGGCCGATCAGCTGGCTCTAGCTGATCCTCTGAGGCCCAGCCCTGAGTGCCGTTCTCCCAGCGCAGGAACGGTAGAAGCTTTGGTCCCGCGTTGGGCATTGGGCAGTAGTCTACTAGGACGCCGTAGCTAATGAGGGAAGGCAAGCTGCCAGTGCCCTCGGTGTTGAGGTCTTGCTTGAGCTGGTCGCCAAGCTGGAACTTCCGCTCTGGGGCCTCTGGTTCTGGCCGTGAGCTTTCAACCGTAGGCTCAGCAGGGATAGGCCGCTCAACCGTCTCTAACTGCTCAGTGCCGACGACACGGCGCTTTGAGTCCTTCGATACAACTGCGCTCTTTCCTACCATCTCGACTATCTCCAAAACTTCGTTTTTCAGGTCTCTGTTTGCGGGAAGGGGATGGGCAACCCTGACCAGTTGCCCTGGGGCGAATTGCTGTCGGGGTCGGGTTGCCATGTGCCTAACTCCAAAGGGTCGGCTGGATACGGGTTGGGTCTCTGCCTAGGTCTGCTGCGATGGGTGCGATCGCCGGTGGCCGGAGCAGGTTGAGTTGGCCTTGGCGCTCCAACTTTCTGGCCCTGTTGGCTAAGCGGAAGGGCCGGTCGTGCTCCAGGTGGCAGGGGGCACAGAGGGCCTTGAGGTTTGCATCAGAGCAATCGCTGGGCTCTTGGTTCAGGTGAGCCACGGTGAGCGTCCAGCGCTGCGGCTTCTCGCAGATGGTTGAGATAGCGGCCTGATTGACCCAATCCAAGTCAGGATGGGGCTCGCCCTCAATGCGGAGGATGAAGTCGTAGAGGGACTCACCGCTGATGCGGCAGGGGCGATCACAGTTCTCGCAGTGCCAACCCACAGACTCTTTTTTGGCCAGTGCGATCGCATCCCAATTCGGCGGATAAAGCTCACGCTGCATTGGCATTAGCTCTCTTCCACCTCTGCCGCTAAGTCCTCTGCATCAAGCTGCTTGATGCACTGACTAAGCCGATCAGCGCTGTCGTTGTGGGCCATCACCAGCACCCAGTGCCTTTTGCCGCTTATGTAGTCCTGGGAGAGTGACATGCGCCCAGCTCCCGACTCCTTCAGCAGCTGGGCCAACTGACCTATCGTGATGTCTGTGAGCTTTTGGTTTATCAGTAGTTTGTCGAGCGACATCAGGTCATCTCCGCAAATGAAAGTGATTTGAGTGAAACGGGGTAAAGCCCCACGCCAAAATCGACCAGCGCCAAGCCCGCTCTGTTGAGGCCGCAGTAGGTACCAACACGGCCCTCCCATGGGGTGAACCAAACAGGGATGGGTTTTTTCTTGTCCTCTGGGTTTGGCCTGGAGCGACCCTGAATTGGCTCGGTGATGCAGACGCGATCGCCGATTAGGAAGCGGATCTGATTACGGGACGGCTCTAGAACCGGGGGACTAACGGCAGCCACCGCTGCCGCAGTAGCTGCGATGCACTCGGGGGAGTCAGGGGCTTGGTAGTGCGCCCAGTAGATCGCCTGCAACTCCCTCGGAATTTGCCCCCAGTGGCGGCTGCACATCAGCAGGATTTCGCTGATCAGGCTGTCGCAGCCAGGAACCGCGCAGCAGTGGCAGAGTGGGATTTCAGGAGCAGGGGCTGGCTCAGATTCGGGCTCGGGGGTGAGGCTTAGTAGGCTGAGCTGCTCAATCACGCTTCCACCTCCTCAGCCACAATCACGCCGCTGAAGAAGTTGGCAAAGCTCTGAACTGAAGCGGCAAAGTCGATCTGCTCCTCTGGTAGAGCCACGATGGCACTGCTCTGGGACCGCGTCAGCACGATTTCGCTGCCTTTCAGGGTCAGCGCCAAGGCCAGGTCCTCGAAGATGTACCGGCGGCAGTTCAGCAGGTCGCCTAGCTCTGCCAGCTTGCAATCCTCCAGCCGGTGGCCAGCCCCTAGATCGCCTTCGTGCTTGTGCATCAGGTAGAGCGGGCCATTGCCTTTCGCCTGGCGAACCCGGCAGACGGTGAAGCAGGTGAAGGTGCTGCGGTCGAATGCGATCGCGCCGGGTTTGACCCAGGCGGGAAGCTGCGTCATCATGCGGCCTCCCCAGAGTAAATCTCTTTATTACCAGGGGTGTGCACCGCTCCCCCGGCGTCATGAGCTGAAACGTCTCGCAGATACCAGCCTTCAAGGACTTCAGCCCTTCCGTCCTGCGGCTGTCTAAACCTGTAAATGCGCTGCCTGGCTCCACGCGGACCCTCTTGGCAAACACACTCAAGCTTTATGCCTACCTTGCCCAAAAGAGCCTGGCAGATCTGTATTGGCGACATTTTCTCACTAGTGGTGATGCCCAAAATGGCCCTGATCTCCCAGCTGAATTTGCGGGCCGCCTCGGCGACCTCCAAGAGGAGGGGGTGTGCATCATCGTAGTGAGTGCGATCGCCCGCCTCAATCTCGGCCTCATCGGCCCTGGTGCCACCGTTAAAGCACTCCTGGGTGTTGAAAAGCTTTTTGATGCCCAGGTAGTCGAGGGCCTTCACCCGCAGGCTTAGTTGCGAGCGGTTGAGGGTGGGTAGCCAGGCAGCACCAGATTTCAGCTGGGTGTCAAAAGCTCCCCGATCGCGCTCTGCCAGAAAGCTATTGCCGAGGGTGAGGTAGTAGAAAAGCCTGAGCTGGGGATACCAACCGTCAGCATCTTTTGCCACCAGCTCGGGGGTCACCTCCTGCCCGTAGCGCTGCTGAATTTCGTATTTCCGCTGCTTATACCACTCGGATTTGGTTTTGGCCTTTTTGCCCTTCAGCTCCTCATACTCGCGCTCGGTGTGAATCTCCTCCTCAGCTGAAGTGGCTTCGCATTCCTTGGCGAACTGCTCCCGCTTAATTTTTTCCAGGTCAACGTTTAACCCCACAATGGGCCGCACCTGGTCGTCCTCCGTAACGGTGTGCCCCTCTTGCTGCAGGCCGTAGAGTACCGAGTCCCGATAGCGAACTGCTCCCGCATTGATGCGGCAGGCCATTGCTGCCCAAATTCGCAGCACCGAGCCAAAGGCCGAGATCATGTCATCTCCCAGGGCTGCGTAGCTGAGCACCTGGGCGCTGCGCTTAGCGAGCTTGTACTCTGCGGCCAGGATTGAGCGCACAGATGTGCCGCCGTTGCCAACTCGGCCTACCCCAAAAGGGCTGCACCAGATGTGCCTGGGCACCGGCTCTCGCACCCGGGCCAGTGACTGCCTGGCAGAGTTCTCAGGCAGCACACCCTGCATACAGCCCCAGACGCTGGTGAAGTGGCCTCTGATGTCGATGCTCACCCCGGTTTCGATGGTGGGAGAGGCTATCACCGCGTCATACCCCAGCAGTACCTCATTGAGGTTGGAGGTGCAGAGGTAGGCTGGGTGGCTGGGGTCGGCCACGCTTTGGCTATCAATGCGCAGCACCCGCAGCTCTGGGTATCGCTCATTGAGCAGCTTCTCCAGCGTGGTGGTGCTCCACTTGGATTTCGTTTTTTGCGACTGCGTAACTACGAAGGGCTTGCCCCCGTCGCCGATGTGCTCCAGCAGTGCTGCCATCCATTGGGCGGGCTTGCTCTGGCGGTAGAGCGTTACCTCCCAAGGCTCCTGCGGCTGGTAGCGGTTGGCCACCACAAAGGACTCAAACTTGAGCCGGTTGTTGAGCAGGGAATGAACAAAATCGAGGCTCAGATCTGACAGGTCGGCATCGGAGAGAACAATGCGGCCCCTGTCGCTGGCCAGCACGCCGTTGAGCAAGGTCTGCAGCTGCTTGAGCACTTCGACCCGGCGATTTTTGACCTCTGTGGTGGCGCTCAGCAGGTGCCAAACAACCTGCTCGCATTCGTCGATAATGACCAGCGCATTGCTCCAGTCCTCGGCATTGAACCGGGCTTGAGACTCGGGGTGCAAGCTATCGATGCACACGCCATAGCCCAGCAGCGAGCCCTCCTCGCTGCTGCGCAGCTCGGTCACGTAGGGCAGGTAGACGCGATCGCAAATGGCCTGACCCAGCTGCACTCGGTGAGTGATAAGCAGGGTGCGCTGGCCGCGAGCGCTGGCCTCTTCCACCAGCGACCGGAAGCTCTCGGTTTTGCCGGTGCCTTTGGGTGAGCTGATGGCAATAAGCTTCGCTGTGGGCGGGATGGGGATGTCTCCTAAATAGCGCTGGTTAAGCTCCAGATCGGTTTTGTAGGTCAGCCTGCTGTAGCGGATCACCGTCCAAAGCTCAAAGCTAGGAGCGCCATCGTAGAGCGCTGCAAAAGCTTCCCAGCCGTGCGCCACTATGAAATCGTCCACCCCCTTCTGGGGGCCAGGCAGCTCCAGCACCTTCACCTGGCATTTGGCCCTGCTGAACTGCACCTTGATTTTTTCGATTTCCAGGTCTAGCTCCAGCCGCTGCTCCTGGCGGGTTTCGTAGTCAAAGCAGACCGTGACCTCTCGGTTCTCCGTGGCAAAGTGTTTTAGCTCTGGGATGAGGTAGGGCTCCAGCAGCCGGTTGCCCTCTTTGTCACGGGTGCGCACGGCGTTGCGAATACCTGGAATTGCGATCGCGGGGATACCGAGAGAGAGCATGGCCCCAGCCTTCTTCTCCCCCTCGACAATAGCCACAGGTAAAACGAAGCGGTCTACCCACGGCCAGAAGCCTTCATCCTCAATGGGTTCTCGTGCCTGGCTCAGGATTTGATGAGCTTTTTTGAACTGACCTCTGGCGGCTGCGAACCAGGCATCCCCCTCAAAAATCTGTGCAGGTCTATCGTCATCACTTCCAGTAGCGGGCTCTTGTGAACTTTGTAGTTGCTGGCCCTTGGCTTTCGCCGCTTGTTGGAGCTTGTCATAAAGCCTTGACCGGAATGCACAGTACGCTGTTTCATAACTGTCTTTGATCCTCTCTGCTGTTAAAACTGAATCGGCGTAACTCACGCGCAGGAACGTAGCGCGGGTTGGTTCCCCGGCTGGGCTCTCGTATTTGACCGGGCGCTGTCGCTCTGAGTCAAAGTGAGGAGTGTCAGGCTTGAACCTGAACCAGCTCGACTGCTGCCAGTCGTTGAGCGGGTCAAGCCCAAAAAGACCCCATCCCCCCTGGCTAGGGCCTTCGTAGCGCTGCAAAATGCGCCTCATCCCAGCGGTGACATAGATTTTTGAGTGTGGCCCCAGCTTGCTAAGGGGCTTGTCAGCCAGCATCTCAATGACCGCCTGACCGGAGTATTCAGACAGATTAAGTGCCGCAATATGGGGAGATACTTGGCTGCCTGTAACCCATTCCTGCCAGTGCTTTGGGGCGATATGACTTGGGGCAGGTGGAGTGTCTATCGAAACCATCAGAACCTCAAAACAGCAAACAAAAAGGCGTCGGCCAAAGCCACGCCTGAACTCACTACCGAGCGATCGCACTGCAGCAGCGTGCTTAAGCAAGCTGACTGAGCGGGTGAAGTGCATGTAAAATCTGACTGTTCGGGAATTCCGTCCCGATTCCGAGTGTTGCTTCGTGTTAGATTCATTAAGATAGCCATCGTTGTGATGCTCGTCACTGCGACGCCTGCGTTTCGGTGCCCGTCACTGCGATATCCAAGTTGTTGCCCCCTTTGGGCTGCAATTTGTTGAAGTAAAAAATTCTCAAAAGCCCTCACAGTCCTACCTGTGGGGGCTCTTTATTAACCGCTAAGCCGCTCGCTGCTTTGGGGAGAGCAATTGCTCCTCCTCCTGCTCCTGAGATGCTTTTGCGGCCTCTTCTGCCAGCATTTCCTCCACCTTCTGTGCCTCCGGCTGTTTGGCTAGCCACTCTTCGATAGACGTGCTGATAACCCAAACCTGAGAGCGGCCAGTCAGTCGGCAGAACGTGGAGAGTCGCTTCTGCGTGGACCTGTAGACATTAATTCCAGCTAGGTGATCGCCTCGGGGCATTTTCTTCACTCCAATCTTGAATCCGCGATCCTGAGTGTACGATCTAACTCTTGCGATCGCAACAGTAAGTACCAAGATTCAGGAAAGTTAGGAGACGCTCACCCGAAAAACCCTAGGATCGGGGTTAAATCCTGAATCATGGATGTGTGACCTCAAATCTCAAACTTATGGATCCAACCAAGGCGTCTAGGGCTGGAATCGAAGCGTACTCAATGGTTTTGCTTCACTGTCGAGAGCAGTTGGGGTTAGAAAATTGGCAGGACTTTGTGGACCTTCTCAAGGAAAAAACCGGCTACTCTCCACCAAGATCCATGTTTCAGCGGTACCAGAGCACCAGTTTCGCCTCGCTCCCCAACTCTGGAATTGCCTTTGCCCTCGAAGCTATGGGCTCCTTCAAATTTCCCAACGGTGACCCGGTAACCATGTTCGCCCTTCAGGAAGTGATTATTGGCGTCAGAGCCGCGAACGGTGACCTAGTCGTGAGAAATGGATTCAAGACGGGTAACGGCAAGCCAAGCAAGTGACCCATCTGGCTTAGCTGAGACTCTGGCGGTGTAGCGCTGCCTCTCCCCGTCGCCAAACACCGCCTCATACACGCAGAACTGGTCCTGGCCAGTGCTTTGAGACCGTCTGACGGCGCTGATAATTTCGTCATGGGCCGTCTGGCCAATTACCTGAGCAATGGTTTTTCCCAAAAGCTCATTGGGGGCTACCTTGGACCTTTGCCCCTGCTGTGGGATGAAGCTGAGGTAAACCCCGCTGGGGCTGATGGTGATGATGCTGCGGAGCTGTCTGGCATCCTTCATCAGGAATCTGCACAGCTCCTTGAGGTCACCCTCCCCTGAGTCGTCCGTGAAAAGTTGCTCGCACCAGGCCCGTAGCCCCTCTGCCTCAACAGGCTGATTGTCATTGAGTTTCAGGGTGCGAAATTCTGCAACACGCTCTGCGATCGCTAGCACGTTGCCCATCTCATCAAAAAAGCCATCTGGCATTGGATCCGTGCGGATGCCCAGTTGCCATCCGTTGGCTGCTAGCTGTATTGAGCAATCGACGATAAAGGGGTATTCAGCCTTAAGGTTCGCAAGAATCCGCTCTTTGATCAGCGTGTGTTGCAGAGGCGTAGAAACCATGAAGTCCCGTTATGCAAACATTTGCCCTAACGGTTTTATTCTGAACCAGAAATCAGGGCTAGGGCGCTCAAATTGAGACTTTCGTAGGTAAAAGCCCTCGAAACTGCATCAGCCTCGGTACTGGTCAACCAAGAAGGTTGAAAGCTCTGCATCCTTGCGCTCTAGGGCCTCCGGGAACTTGACCCGGAGGAAGCTCTTATACAGCTCCACGAAATTTCCCTTACCCAGCAGCAGTTTGTTGGGCAGAAACGCAATCGGCTTGAGCTGTGGCTCTCCCCGGTCGAGGTAACGGATCACCTCGGTGATGATGCCAGGCCACTGGGGGTTGAGGATGTCATCGATTGCGATGATGCCGTGCTCTGCAATGACCTGCTCAGCCAGCAGCAGGTCGTGCTTAAAGACCGTAGCAGAGTGGCCACCGTCTATGGAAAAGAACCTGGCCTGTAGCCCGTTGGGCATTAGGTGGCGTGGGCTGATGTCGAGCGAGGAGGCCTGAACTATCAGCACATTGTGCTCTGGCAGCAGATTTCTGGCATGGTCCCTGAAAATGTCCTGGGTCAAGGAATGGATGCCCGTTGAGCCCACCTCGTCATAGCCCGGCAAGTCCTCATTGCGGGCCTGGTCCTCAAACAGGTCAACCGCGATGCAGATCTCTCCCTTTTCCGCTGCACCGGAAAACGCAAAAAAGTAGCGACCGTGGTAAGTCCCAATCTCCACCAGGTTCCCAGCGAACCGCATGTGCCTTTGAAACTCGCATAGCCTAAAGGTCATGATGGCTGTCGGCTTATGCAACCACCCCTCGATCCGGTCAAACTGCTCCAGGTACTCGGTTAGCATCATTTGCAGCCCTCAGGTTAGCCTTTGAGCATCAAATCATATCTGCCTCATAACATCCAACGGGAATCGGCTCAAGCTGCCGGGAATTCTGAGCTAAGCGTTTCTGTTCCTAGCTCATGAAAACCTTCACGACCCGCGCAGGCTGGGCCTTCACTGGCCTGTTCGGCCTCTGCGCTCTTGTCAGCGTTAGCCAGATCGGCATAGCCCTAGCAATGCTCACCATGGCCACCTCCGTCGCACCGCCTACCGGAAGGCTTTTAGGCAAATACTCCGTGCCCAAGCGCCTGCTCATTAGAAGCTTGATTTTCTGCTCCGCGCCCCTCGTCAGCCTCATTGCCACAGATCCTGCCGCTGTTGAGGTGGCTGCTGCCCCGCCCGTGCAGCAAGTGGCTGCAGCACCAGAGCCTGCACCGGCACTAGAGGCACCAGCCGGTATCGGCCTCTCCAGGGCTGGCTTTCAGAGCATATTTGAAAAGCCTGAAATTGGCTTTGTTTTTGAGCAAAGCTCTCCCGTTGGTGGCCAACCTAGGGTGCAGGGAACCTCTGAAAACAACCTAGTTCATGTTGAGTTAATCGGCCCTGATAACGAGCTAACGCAGGCAACCATGATTGCGGGTTTACCGAATGACGATGACTATGCTCTAGCCGAAAACTCTGTTCACCTCACGGGTTTTATGCATCTTGCCTCACCGGGATGGGACGGCGGCAAAGACTGGCTACGAAATGGCTTGGACACTCTTGCCTCAACTTCCGACACGGAAATTCAAACTGCTCATGACGGTAAAACCTACACCCTAAGCTTTTCCGAGGATCTGGGCTTTGTAATGCTGGTAGTCAAACCCGCAGGCTGAGACCAAGTTTTCAACAAAAAGCCCCCCGGCCTAAGGCCAGGGGGCTTTTGCGTTTGTTCCTGTCCACAGTTTGCCCTAGATCACACACTTAGCGCTTGGCTCTCCAGCGGCGCAACGGGCATCTCTACTGCCGCAGCGCAGCTAGGGCACAAGTCTATGCAGACCTTTTCCTGAGCCTCAGTCAGCCAGGTGCTCTCCAGCCGCACGTACTGCTCAGAGCAAATCTCTTCACAGCGATCGCAAAACGTATCTTCAATGTAGGCATCGGCCAGAGCAGTCTTGCGCAGCCCTTCTATTGCTGAGCGACCTGGGTGTTCCTTCATCCAGCGTAGGTACAGCTCTCCCCGAGTTGGCTCAAGATTCGTGCGCAGTCCCATTTCCTCAATGCACGGCTGGCAAATATCAGCTTTGAGGCGCGGTTGGCCTTTAGGCTTTGCGGGGCGGCTCTTTTTAGACTCGGTGACCAGGTGCCACCAGCCGGTGAGTGACATCGTTTCCTCAGTTGCCGGCACACGGCAGCGATCGCAAACACAAACTTGGGTCATGGCTCCAATTCTTCCTTAACGATTTTCTCAAAAGCCTCTTCGATGCTGATGTTCTCGCGGTTAGCGACTATGTGCAGCCGCTCCAGGTGGTTATGCCAGTTGCGGTTGAGATAAGTGATCACGGCAGTTTGCAGCACTGACGCAATTGACTTGTGGATGAGCTTGGAGACCACCATCAGCTTGGCCCAGTCCAGGTCACTCAGCTCACCAATGGAAGGCCTTGATTGAGCTTTGGAGGGCCTTGGGAGCGTGACTTTGCTCCAATCGCAATCCTTCATTGGCTGTTCATCTGGCATGGCTGCTCACTAATCACTAGCCCAATCCTACGCAATCAAGCACCCATGCAGTACCCGTAAGTTATAGGATTGTGACTAATTCGGCATGAGTGCTCCACCCATGCCCTACCCATGCGGTATATTGAGAATGTGCGAACCTGGTTTGCGAACTGACAAAACTCTTCACGCGAACCGCTCATGAACCGCGCCAAAAACTTTGCCAAAACAAGGAAAAAACAGATGCTGATTGACGAAGGAACCGAGCAACAAACCGAGAAGTCCAGCAATATCGAACCGAATGAGAACCAAGAGCAAACCACCCCCGAACCTGCTGCGAACCAGGTCGAACCGATTAACTACTGGAGCGAGATTGGGAGCCTATTTTCGACTCACGACAAAGCAGACGGGGCATTTTCGGCCCGCGAGCTGGCCCGTGAGTTTGGCGTTAGCGATACAGCCGTAAGGAAAGCTTATAAAGCTCTGATTCAGGTCGTCTCAAGCGACCTGTTGAAGGCGGATGACAAGTTTACTGAGCTAGGGAAGTCGCTTATGCAGGCGTATTTTCAGAGGGCAGACCAGCTAACCGGGGCCGCTTGGATTCACGGTCTCGCAGAGGTTGTGGGAGCACTGCCTGAGGCTGTTACCACCATTCCTAAAGAGTCCGTTGCCGAAAACTGGAAAACTCGCAAGGAGGAGCTTGAGAAGGAGCGAGGGGCAATCGTTCTCAGCGCCAAAAACAAGCTCGACGCCCTCGTAGCTGAGATAGATGCCGATGATTTGGGCGAGGTGGAGGCCGGAGAGGCCGAGTTGGAACTAATCAGGGAACGGGCCTACGAGAAGGAGATGGCCCGTCAGCTCGCCGAGATTGAGGGCAGGTTGCAGGCCCGCAAGGATATCCGCAAACGTCTGCAGCAGTAGCGCTCTGGCCGTTGAGTGCGATCGTAAATTCTCAAAATCAAAGCGATGACCTATGACCCAAAAAGCTGACCGACCGACGATCGAAGCTCTGGCCGCTCGCATCCAGTCCGCCAGCCCAGAGCTGACCGCTAGACAAGCCCGCCGCCGTGCTGTCTGGCTCCTGCAACAGCAGATCACAGAATAACCCCCGAAACCAGTTTCCACGCCACTTTCGGGGGCCTTCATCCCACGCAAACCACGTAAGGACTTAACCCAATTATGAATAGCAACTTCGACCAATCGTTTCAAGAAGCAGCCTTCGAGACAGCCAAAAACTACATCGGGCAGCTGGCCGACCGGCCAGACCTGCTTAAGAAACTGGCAACGGAAATCGCTGAGGTTGCCCCGCCTGGAAGTCTCCCCCAACGGCTGCAGCCGAAAAAAATGACTAGATAACCCCCGAAACCAGTTTCCACGCCACTTTCGGGGGCCTTCATCCCACGCAAACTACGTAAGGACTTAACCCAATTATGGCTAACTGCCTGACCTATTACCTCGATCTGCCTTCGGTGCAGGCCCTACAGCAGCGTTACGGCAGCACCCTGCAGCACCTCACCGTAGAGACTCGCCTGCACCTGATGGCCGCCCTAGCGTATGCCGCATCAGCTGTCCAGCAGGACGGCATCTCAGAGCGCCTAGACATTGCCCTGCTAGACGCTTACCCCACCGCCGACAGCGAACTGCTGACTCTGGTGCAGCAGCTTGACGAAGAACTCACGAGTTGGGGGGAAGCAGTCACCTTGGTCAATGCGATCGCAGAAAGCCTCTGCTACGCAAGCGTCTAGCTTCCTCGCCCCTACTGCTGTCGGTAGGGGCCTTTGCCGTGATTCAGGGACAGCCATGAATTTCATTCCAACCGATAAACACAAAGCCGTTAGCCGGTGGGGCCTGCCAGTCCTCGCTGGGTTTTCTGCGTGTATGGGCCTGCTGGGAACTCAGAACACGCTGGCAGTCTGGGACAACATGAGCGAGCGCGAGACAATGACGCGGGTTTCAGTGCAGCGCTCTCAGCTGCGAGCTCAGGAAAAAACCGAGGCCGAGCTAGCCCAGATTCAGCAGCGAGCGCAACTCTCAGACGCCTACCAGCGGGCCAACGTGCTCGACCACACCTGCGGGGTCAGGCTCAACCGATTTCGCTACAACCCCGGCACCGTCGATCAAGACCTCATCAACTGGGGCCTCAACCCCACTGCACCGATTTTCAACCCCGCGCTGGGGCGCTGGTATCCCCTCTATGCGGAATCCGGCCACTTGGTCGCAGCCGTTAAGGATGGCGCGGTCATCACCATCGACACCGAGCCCGCCATGAGCGCCGGAAAGATGTGCACGTTTGGCCAACTCAAGTAACTGGAGACTCAACCGATGAAATCAGCTAATCCTCCCGCAGACACCACCACACCTGCAGACACCGCTACCAGGGACAACAACTGGAAGCCTAAAGCCTCTAGTAAAACGCCCCTGCTGGCTCAGCTGGGCCGCCCCATCGTTTGGATTGCTCGCGGCCTGGCCTGGCTGACAGAACCCGAGGAAGCCAAGGGCAGAGGCAAGATTGAAATCACCGGCAAGGTGCTGCTGTTCAGTGCCGGCATGGTCTATGCCTACGGCCTCACCACCGAGAGTCTGCTCGTGCTGCTCAACGCCGGCACCAGCGAGATTTACGGCTCTGGCCGGGTCGCCGAAGACGTCAGATTCGTTCCGAAGCTAGGCGTCTCTGATGGGGCTCAGCTGGGCCGAGTGCTGCCCAGTCCCCTGAAGCTGGTCCGCCTAAGCTCCAACTTCGCTTTCGGCTGGGTGCCGGGCTACCGAGCTTTCGGCAACACCAGCTTCGACAATTACCTCGTCTGGGCTGACCCCAACTTCTACATCGCGCTAGTGGGAGCTGCGGTCAGCGGCATCCTTCAGGCCAAAGCAATCCGCTCGGTCAGCATCAAAGTTCGTAAAGCCAGGCTTGACCGGGTTCGCAAATATCGGGTAGATGACCTCAGCCCCAGAGCTCTAGCGATCGCAAAGATCCGAAACGCTGAATTTCAGTACGCCGAGGTAGACAACTACATCTTCGATGGCCTGGTGATTGTGACCAGCTACGTTTTTGAAATCGGCTGCTTCCTGGTCACTTTTGAGCACAGCGGCAGCACCGTTGTGTTCCTGCTGCTCAACGGGGTGATCGAGGTGTTCGGCTTCGAGAGCTGTTACAAATTGACCGGGCTGACCGACCTGGAAGATGAGGAGGTGCAGGCATGAGCACCGAGATTCAGCAGCAAGTTTCAAACGCTCAGATCGTCCTCAAGCGCCGTCTGACATCACTGGTGGAAGACGCCCAGGCCGAGCGCGCCGCCGGGAATCTGAGCAAGACCTTGGGGCTGACCAGCCTAGCGCTAGGGGGCCTGGCTGCCATCACGACTGGCGGGCTGGCCACCATCCCGATCGGCATCGGTGTAGTGACCTACATAGCTGGGGTGATGGGCCAGGCCAAGAAGACTGGCCGGGTGATGCTCATCCCCTTCAGCGATACCGGTACCGCCGAGATGCTAGGGGCTGCTTCTGGTGCTCAGATGGAGTTGCCAGAGCTCGAAGACTACAGCTACATGAGCGCCGCCCAAAAGGCTGAGTACGCCTTGATCCTCACCTGCGGCAACAGGCTGGCCCATGCCCTAGCTCAGCTCCCCAGTGACGAGCACCGCTACTTTGCCTACAGCGTGGCAAAGCGCCGGTTCCATGAGCTGTACGGGCAACACATCAAGCACACCCCCGAGCTGCTGATGGCCGTTGATGCTGCCGAAGTGGCTGAGTACGTCCTAGCCAGTGAGGATGATTTCAAGCGGCTACGGGCAGGGGCACAGCAGCAAGCAGCCCTGCCGGCAGACTCTACGCCTGAACCCGAGCCGCAGCCGACCGGGGGCAACATTGGGCCGACTACCCGGCTAGGTGCGATCGCAGTCCCAGCTGAGTCGGTTCAGCCCTGTGACGACAGTTCAGCCGTCAGAACTGCCATTCCTCGCGGAGTGCTGTCGCTGCGCCCAGAGACGCACCTGAAGCTGCTGGCACCGTCTAGGGGCGGCAAGACCAACACGCTGCTGCACCTGCTGAAAGACGCTCAGCATGTCACCTACCTGACCTTGAAGGACAGCGATCGCGTGCCCCACCACTGGAAGGGCTACCGGTTGCGGGCATTCAACATCCATGCCGATGTCGCTGCTGTCCTGGCAGAGGTGCAGCCGATGATTGCCGCCATTCTCGATGGCCGGTGCAAGGAGACTCACTGGCTGGTGCTAGACGAGGCCCTGGCCGTCACTGACCTGCTAGAGTCACAGGCCGAAACCGACGAAGACAAGAAAGTGACCAAACAGTTCAGCAGCCTGATTAAGCTCCTGCTGGCGACCGGAGCCGCCCAAGGGGCAATGCTGGCCCTGATGTCGCAGACCCAAAACGGCAGCGATATCAAGGGCATCTCTGCCGCCAGTTTGCAAAACCTTTGGTCTGTCATCTGCGGATCGGAGCGGTGCGCCGATGGCTTCTCCCACATGCCGGCATGGTACTCGAAGCACGTCGATTCTCTGACCGGGCCGCAGGTGGCAGAATTGAAGAAACTTGATAGCGGTTTCTATCAGCTGGCAGCCGTCAAAGGTGAGCCGTTGCTGTGCTCATTCCCTCAGTTCGACGGAGATGTAAAACCCTGCCTTGTACCCGGTCGTATGGCCTACCCGAGCCCCTCTCAAGATGCTGAACCCACCTATGGAGCCGCACCCCAAACTGACCAGCAGCGGCTAGAGAATGCCTTCCAACAGCAGACATCTGAATCGGTAGAAGCCAAGGTAGTCGCTTACCTAGAACGACAAGACGGATTTGTCCCTGGGCACCAAATCAAGAGTGCGATCACAGACCTAAAAAAACTCTCTGCTGAGGAGGCTAAAGCGGTCTTGAACCGAATGGCTGAAGAGGGAATGATTCTGAGCAGATTTGAGAATGGTGCCCCCCTCTATGCCGTAAGTGGCACAGCCTAGGCAAAATGCTCAGGATACTCAGGATGGAATCCGAAAACCCCTCAGGACGGCTCAGGATTATCGACAGGATGGGCATCCTGAGCCGTCCTGAGAGTCCTATCCTGAAAATCCTGAGCGAAACGTCCTGAGCATCCTGAATTGGCTTAAGCGGCATCCTGAGCCGACTGGCACACATGGTTCTTAGTAGGAGAAACCCATACAAACCGCACCACGCCGCCTCTCCTGGGCGGTTTTTTCATGCCTTAGCAGCGCCCAGGCATGAAGCCATTTGCTGCAGGCCTTCCTGAAGTCTGCGGCTGACCGTCATAGGGCTAACACCAATTTTTTTAGCTACCTCTTTTCGAGATAGACCGTTGTAAAACACAAACTCAATCACAGTGCGCGTGCCCTCTTCCAAGCCCTGCATAGCTCGCTGCAGTTGCGCCCGATCTTCCTCAAGTTTTTGCATTACTTGGTAGTTCGCATCCGGGAGAGTTTCTCCCAGCGTAATCGCAGAATCATCCTGTCCGCCTACCCTGGCATCAAGGCTTAGGAGGTGACGATTTTTGTTCGAGAACTTAGCCTCCTGCCACTCGCTCACCGGCACACCCAGCGCCTGGGCCAGCTCAGTCTCATCAGCCGTGCGCCCCAGCACCCGCTGCAGCTGCGGCTGCAGTTTCTGCGCCTCCTTCTGCAAGTCCTGCCAGCGGCGGGGGATTTTGACGGTGCCGCTGCGATCGCGCAGGTAGTGCAGCATGTCCCCCCGAATGTAGGGCACCGCAAACGAGCTGAAAGCGCAGCCCTGAGTCGGATCGAAGCGCTCGATGGCCCGGATCAGGCCCAGGTAACCAATCTGCTCCAGGTCTTCATAGGGCTCATTGCACTGCTGTAGGATGCGGTGTGCAACTTTTCGCACTAGGCCTGCATTGAGCCGTACCAATTTATTTCGGCCTTCGGTTGAAGGGTTTTGCTTGTAAGCAATCAAAGCTTCGAGGCAGTTCGTAGCGGCGGGAGTAGACGGGCGCATACTGAGGCGGGGGCGAGGTGGCTAAACCTATCATCGGTAGCGCTTTAGACCGTGCCATTGAGACAACTACTGAATTTCTAAGTCAGCCCGCCAGAGCCATGCGTAGATTTGCTGCCTACTGCTTCGCCGCCGCAGGTCTGCCCAGCCAGAATCCTTGCCCGAAATCGCAGCCGTAAGTCTTAAGCCACTGCAGCTCCGCCTCGGTTTCAATACCTTCAGCGACGACTTTTAGGCCCAACTCGTGAGCCATGACAATAACTGTGCCCACCACCGTTTGCAGGCCCGGATCGTGGTCCACCCCTTTGATCAGGTGCTTGTCGATTTTGAGTGCCTGCACTGGATAGCGGGTGACTGCTCCCAGATTGGAATAGCCCGCACCAAAATCGTCGATGGCCAACAGGTGGCGCTTGCTCAACCGCCTCAACTTATCGACCAGAGACTCAATGTCGAGACTTTGAGTCTCCACAATCTCTAGCCACAGCCTGTCTGCGGGGGCACCGTAGCGCGCGATTGCAAACTCGACCATCTCCTCAAAGGCCACCAGCTCCAGTGTTGAGGGCTCAATATTGACAGCCACAGCCCAGGTTTCGCCAGTATCAGACCAAGCCCGCAGCTGCTTTGCGGCCAGCCCCAAGACGATACGGCAGATCCAGGTCTCCAGCCCCAGGTGCCTGGCAAAGGGCAAAAAGTAATTTGGGTAGCGCAGGCCGTTAGGGTGTTGCCACCGCACCAGCGCCTCCTGAGCCAAAATCCTGCCGGTAGCCAGGTGGACAATGGGTTGATACCACAGGACGAACTGCCGCAAGCGGATTGCCTCCAACAGCTCATCCTTAAGCACTTCCAAGGCCGACACCTCCTGATGCCGGGTGATGCTGTGGGCAAACACAAGCGAGTAGCTATGGTCGAAGCACCCCACCACCAGATGCATCCAAAAACTTTGTCCGTCTGGGCGGCAGCAGTGGCCGTCCAGCTCATAGCTCTCCACGCTGCCCGCCATCAGCGCCTGATGCTGCTTGTGGGCCGCTGCCTGCTCCCCTAGGAGGGCCAGTTCGCTCAAACATACCTGCCCTTCAATTTCGCTTCTGGAGTGCCCCAGCAGCGCCGCAAAGGGCTCATTGCACAGCCAGATCACCCCCCTGCTATTGACGGCAGCAGCGGCAGTAGGGCACAGCGCGATCGCGGCAGCCAGAGTTGAAATCATTTGTGGATTACGACTACGACCATAGCCGTCAGGAAAGCCAGTAACACGAGGAGTCGGTACATTGCTCCCGACAGAGAGATGGGCGACTGCAGCCAGTCGAGAGCATCCGCAGCCAACGCCCACGGCATCTTGCTTTTGTCTCCGGCACCCTGTTGAACAGTTGGCTCTGGCTTTGGACCAACAGCCGGAGTTAGGGCCGGCTTCAAATTGCAGGTTGGCGTCTCGTCTTCAGCGATGGTATGCAGGGTTTCATCATCATCAAAAGAGATGCGAACGCGAGCTGCAATGGTGCCAAAGTCGATTGTGTCCCCTTCCATCAGGTTTCGCCATTGAGAAGGGGCGATCCGCTCGCCATTAACGAACGTGCCGTTGAGGCTGCCACAATCCAAAAGCTGCCAAGCCCTTACCTCTTCAAAGTAGCGAATTAGGGCATGAGCTTTGGAGACGGTTGGTTTGTGGAAGGTGATTTGGCTCTCAGGAGACCGGCCCACAGTCCAGGGGGACTTACCTTCTGGAGCCTGATCCGTATCGAGAATGCGCGGGCGGGTCGAAGCGACGAAATAACAGGCAAGTCTGGCCATTGGTGCTGAGGGTGGATGGAGCGATGGCACACTTGCCACACCTTTAAAGTTCCCTGAGGCTCAGCCCTCGACTTTCCGCGCCTCCACGCTGCACCGATAGCCTCGGCCCTTATCGAGCTGGTGCCGCACCCGGCTGAGCAGATACTTGCCGTCGAGCCGTTTGAAACCCTCCAAGGTGAAGCAGCTGCCCGCCGCAAAGAGCACATTGCCCTCAGCCTCAAAGTCCAGCTCCACCCGCGCACTGTTGGCCCGCTTGAGGGCAGCCACCGCTTTTAATCGAGCCTGGGCCCGGCTCTCCACCCGTTCGCGGATACGCAGGATCGACTCACTCGCGATCGCACCCTCCTGCCCATCCTTGGGCTTGGGCACCTCGGCTCCGTTGAGGTCAATCGTGACCTCGATGAACTCGCCGCTCTCAGCGTTCTGGTAGCTCACGGTGGCCGCCTTGTAGGTGCCCGACGCGCTCCGTCTGAGCCGGTAGTTGGCCATCTCAGTGCGCTTGACGGTGAGCACCGGCGCTGCCGCCTCCAGGTCGCTCTCTTGAAAAAATACCAGGCGCGTGGTGCCCTCAATTTTGAACAGCAGGCCGTATTCAGCCGCCGTCTCGCGCAAAAACTCGAGATCGGTCTGCTCCGACTGTGACAGGCGCTTGAACCTGATGTTAGGAATCTCGCCAACCAGCTCCAGGCCGTGCTTTTCAGCAATTCGGCTTGCGATCGCACGCAGGGTCGTGTTCTCGTAAGCCTGACTGCGGCGCTCCCTCAAACTGGAGGTCAGCGGCACCGCCTGCGCCTGCAACTTGAACCCGTCAGGCATACCCGACCACTCTGGCTCATCCACCTCAAACTGCACCGGCCCTAGACGCGCCTCACCCTCATAGCCCAGCTCCAAGGCCACGCGATCACCCTCGGCGGGCAACCACGTATCGAGCCACCGCAGGTCAGAGTTGAGCAGCGCAATGGCCAGGTCATCGGCCTCCCCCTCCAGGTTGTCCGTGTAGGCAATCTGGAGGGTCAGCGGGTTGATCTCGTTGGTGATGTCGGTGCCCAGGTAAGTGAGCTTAAAGACGGCGGCGCGGGGCATAGCAGGAGCGGTGTGGGATGGCTTCAGAGTGCCCCTGCAGCACTAGCCCCCAGCGAGTGCCGGGGGCTAGTGCCTCATTCCGATGCGGCGGAAAAATTAGGGGCGCAGCTCGGAGCGGCCCACCGAGTCGTGCTTAAGCACGGCCTAGCTCCTGACAATTTCGTCTAGAGAGACTTCGCGCCCTGCCCATTCGCTGCACAGCCGTCGCAGAGCCAGCAGGTTGTCCATCTTTGCGCTCTCCAAATCCCCCTCTTTAGCCTTCTTGAGCGTGTAAGCATTGAGGCCAAATTTAGGCCCATACTCCACGTACACAGCGTTTACTGTCTTGGCCTCAGGCCAAAACGCAGAAATATCAATAGTCGCCATCAACGCAGCCGTCATAATCGCCTCCCGAATTATCAGTCTTTGTGAGGCAATCATAAACAGTTAACTAGTATTAGTCAATAGCCTATTATAGGGCATTGACAATCTACAATCTATTGTAGACAATAGGAGGTGTGAGCCACCTAACCGCTCACACAACAAAACCCCCACCAGCTTTTCCAGGGCGTCGGCGGGGGTTTTGCGAAAACCACATCGATGGAGTTTCAACTCAAATGGTATCAACATTTCCCGCGATCGCAAGTTCTACCGCCGTCGCAGCTCCCGGCATTAACCGTGGCTCTGGCCGCGACACCGAGCCTGATATCGAGCAGCTGCTGGCCCGGCTCAATGCGATCGCACCCTCCACTCAGGAGGTCACCCTGCGCATCGCCATCGACGAGCGTGACGCTGTCATGGATGAGACCGAGTGGCGCTGCTGGGGCAGCTGCGATGCCGCCTTTGGCAATGCAATCCGATTCCTCAACCGCCCCTATCTGGAGGGCTACCTGCGCGAACTGGGCCGACGCCCCCGCGACAGCCAAGGCCAAATTGTCTACGCTACCCAGTCTGCCAACACCGTGAACTGGAGCTGGACCGAGCGCGACCCGCAGCCGCTAACTGACTGCTAAATCCCACGGGCGGGCCGCCCCGCCCTTCGCCTCACTCCAGCACTCCCTACAGCAATTGAAAAATGACCGAGCCTCAAGTTTCCCGACAAACACAGGCCATAGCCAACCGGCTTCGGAAAGCTGATCCGACACTCACCCAGCAGCAGGCCATCCACCGCGCCGTTTGGCTTCAAGAGCAGGCGCGAGTTGTTGACGAACTGACCAAAGATTTTCGCCAGGAGAAGACCAATGAAACTCACTGAAGTCCTGCCTAAGCTCACTGCCAAGCTGCCTCCAGAGGTTCACCGGATTCGCAAGCTGCCCGGTGGCGGGCAGTGGGTCTTCATCCCTTGGAGGAGCCTGCTGGCCTACCTTGACCAGATTTGCCCCGAAGACTGGGCGATCGCATTTTCAGACCCCATCTTCCTGGTGCATGAAGACAAGCGGTTTTGCGTGATCCGCTGCACCCTAACCATCTGCGGAGTGCCCCGCCAGGCCCCAGGTTCAGCCGAGCACGAGCTGATCAGCAGAGACGGCAACGACATGGCCCAGGGTGACCCCATCGAACGGGCCACCGCCGACGCTATTCGCTCAGCCTGCGAGCTGTTTGGCATCGGCGTCTACCTGCACCAGCAGAGAGACCGCCAGTGGCAGCAAAAGCTGATCGCCTGGGTGCGCCAGGCCCAAGGAACTGCCTAGATTCCCCGCAACTTTATTTCACCCAATATGTTTTACGAAGACTTGAACGAGACTCAAAGAGCCTACGTCACCCACTTTTTCCTCGGTGGCGACCCCAAGGCCTTCACCTACAAAGTTGACGCCAACGGCAACGTGCTTACCCGCCAACGCATCACAAGCCAAGCTAAAAGTTGAACCTACAACTATGCCCCCACAAGCCCCTGTCGTTTTGATCCGTGAGGTGCCCTGCATCCGCGAAATGATCGCTCAAACCCCTGATGGTCCCGTTGTGGTCAACGTCCCTCGCTCTGGCCATCAGGACTGGAAAAAAGCTCAGTCAGATCTGTTCATTTGGAGGAGATAGTGGAAAACATCCTTGTCTACTGGCGAAACGAGACCAGCGGCGAGCTGGCCAAAGCCGTAAAGGTCTACTGCACAGAAGATCGGGAGCTGACAGCCGAAGAGCGATCGCACCTGGCTGCCTATTTCCGGATCTGGGCCTTTTACCCAGGGTGGCGCGACGATACTGGCCAGCTAGAGGTGCTGCGGCAGAGCTTTGATGCGATGGTCACCGGCGGCAACAGAGCGACGATTAGCCAGTGGCTAGACCAGGCGCTGGTTATTGGGATCGACCCGATGTGAGTGGGTAGAATTGGACATCTCTCAATCAACTCGCCATGACTGAGCGCCACATTGTCCGCCTAACCGTGGTAATGACTCAGCTATTCCAAATCAGCCCAGACTCGGCCCAGGTTGCGATCGCAGCCTACAGAGCCGAGTCTGGGCTTTCGTATCAGCGCATTTACACCCTGCTGACTACCGGCAAGCTCAGATACCGAGGTGGAAAGCTGCACCATCGGCGGTCGATGCAGTTACGAATTTCAGTGAATATTGAGCCATTGGCGGCGGCGCTTCGAGCAGCAACAAAAGTCTTTGAGAATCTTGGCCCAGAGCTTCTTGCTGCTAGTGAGGCGTTCCGAGAGCGATGGGCATCCCTGCCGCCGCTCCCGCGTTGCCGCTGCATCATCGACCCGCCAGCTGCCCCACCACCCTCACCTCCAGCCGTATCCCGCTTTGCAGGCTGCCCCGGCTGCAAGTACTTCGACCCGAATCCCTTCATGCCATGTGCGGTGAACCCCAGCGGGCCGCCAGCACAGCTCTGCCCTGATAGGGTCTAGCGCTTCCACGGCGGCAGCAGTTCCTTGGGAATCGTCGGCTCGGTCTGAGCCACCACCGGAATGCGCAGCACCACGCCCCCCGGCAGCTGTAGCAGGTGCCGGTACTGGGGATTAGCGAAAATGATGCCCTCATAGGCATAGGGTGAGCCGTAGACCGCCTGAGCGATCGCGTCCCACCGTTGCCCCTGCAGAGTCTGATATGCCGTGAATTCCATCAGACCAACCTCTTCTTGAAGGGGCTGGCGGACTGCAAGCTCAGCGGCTTAGGCCGATCAGTCGTCTCGACCAGCTTTACATCAACCTCAATCGAGAGGGTCACGCCGTCGGGCAGGCAGTCCGTCAGCGCAACTTTGATCTCCTCAATCACGTAGTAGGTCTTGAACCTGCCAGTGCCAATCAGCAGCAGCATCGGCTTGCGATCGCGCCGGGCTTTCTGCAGTTTCTTCAGCTGCTCATCCGGGTTGCACCAGCCAAAGTGAAACCGAAACGCCAAATCGAGGTTGCGCAGCTCCTCCCCCGTGTATTGGAGGGTTGGTGTGCCCTCAATGCGGGGGTGCTCGGCAAAGCTGCTGCCCTCGTTGTAGCTAAATTTGCGCGGGGCCAGGCTGACCTCAATCTCGATATCGCCCAGCAGGCCAAAGGGTTGGGTGCCTGCTTTAGGCCGTTTGTTAGGGGTAATGGCGCTGTTAACCATAGCTGACTCGTGCCTTCTGCCGCTCCACGTCGCTTAACACCTGGCGCACCCGCTGAGCGAAGCTGTCGCCAATAGCCTCAGCCTCCTGCGCATTGCCCACCCCATTCACCTGCACGACGATGCTCACAGGGGCGCTGCCGCCGCCGGCGCTCACCGGCACATTCAGGCCACCCACCGCGCCGCCACCCACCGCACCCATTGTGTCGCCCAGGGTGCCAGCTGCTCCGGCCATGCCCGCCGCCAGCATCTCCACGATTTTGGTGCCTGGGTTGTTGCTGAGGTTGTTGAGGATGGTCAAAGGCCCTTCTGGCACCGGCGAGTTGGGCAGGAAGGAGCGCACCGCTGCGGCCACCGAGCTGACTGCCGATTGCACCGCCCCAATGCCCGACCTGATGCCGTCTGCGATGCGGGTGACGATGTTTCTGCCCGCTGCAAATGCTTGGGATGCGATCGCACGGATGCTAGCGAGAATTGCACTGCCCATGCCTGTTACAGCGCTCACAGCAGCAGATGCTCCGGCGCGAATAGCGGCCACAACGCTCATTACGCCAGCGGTGGCCACCGCCCTCACCTGGGCCCACACGCTGCTCATGGTGGTGACCATCATCCTGAACGTGATGACGATGTTCATCACAGCCATGCGGGCTGCTGCAGCCATCGCAGAGAAGATTGCTCCCACCGCTGCGGGCAGCGCTGCCAGGTTGGCAGGCAGCTCCATCAGCGAAAACTTGATGGTCTGCAGAAAGGTGCCGAAGCTCACGCTCACGCCCATCAGTGCGCCACCCAGGGCAAACACGCCATAGACCACCCCAAGCAGGATGGCTCCTAGGCTTGCCGCGCTGGTCACAACGCCCATGATCATCGCTTTCACGGTCCCCAGAGCCGCCGCTATGCCACCGCCTGAGGCAAACATCAGCATCAGCGCCTGCCAGCCTGCTAGAGCCGCTGGGATGGCTGCAAGAGTGGTTATGACGCCGCCTATTGCGATCGCAATAGGGCCAATTGCGGCGGCCACCAGCAGCAGGGCAATGCCCATTTTGACGATTTGAGGGTTGGCTTCTGCAAAGGTCGCAAACTTTTGCACGAGAGGCGTTAAAGCCCCCAAAATGCTGTTGATGGCTGGCAGCAGGGCCGAGCCGATCTCATTTCTCAAGATGTAGGTGGTAGCCCGCAGCCGCTCTAGTCCAGCCGCTGTCGTGGCACTGCGCTTGGCAAACGTGTCCATCATCGAGCCCGCCTCCACCTTGTCGAGGCTGCCCATGGTCTTTCTGAATAGCTCCAAGTTCTGCACCATGCTGGTCATCATGGCCGCATCGCTGCCGGTGCCGAACATCTTAGAGATGACCGATGTGTCGCCCGAGTCTGCAATGGTCTGCAGCAGAGTGTCGATAGCTCCCACCGCATCCTGCTTGATCATCTTCTCCAGCTCAGCCGCTGGGAGCCCGATATCCTCTAGGGTCTGCTGGAATTTGCTCGTCTGCTGGGTGGCATTTTGCAGCATTGGCAGCATTCCGTTGAGCGCCGTCCCCACCACCTCAGGGGGGTAGCCCAGGTTGAGGAAGCTCGCCGCCAGCGCTGCCGCCGACTCGCTGGCCAGGCCAAAAGTTCGGGTCGTGCCACCCGCCCGCTGAAGCACGCCAATGATGGCGCTCTCGGAGGTGGCCCCGCTGTCAGCCAGGAAGTTGATGGCATCGCCGAGCTTGCCCAAGCCCTCAATGTTGACCCGACCCTGGTTATCCATGTAGCCGAGCACGTTGGTAATCACGCCAATGCTCTCACCGGCCTGCTGGGCGCTCATGTCAAAGGCCACGCTCGCACTGGTGACCAGGCGCGTGTAGTCCTCGAACTGGTCAAATTTGACGCCGAGCTTACCGGCCTCGGTGCCGATCGCAGCAATGTCGGTGGGCATTCGTCCCAGCTCCATGCTGAGCTTCTTGACCACCCGCTGACCTTCGGCTGCTTCCTGAGTGCCCTGCTCAAAGCCGTAGGCCTTGTTCAGGTCGGCCATTACTGACTCAAATTCAATCGCCACCCGCGCCGCTTCGCCCAGGCCCGCCACAATGGGCAGCGTGACGTTGCGGACCATGCCCTGGCCAAAGTCAGAGACGCCCTGGCCGAGCGACTTCATGTCGCCTGATAGCTTAGTTAGCCCCTCAATCGAATCGGCAACAGCCTGAATCGGTTGAGAGGCCTGGTCTACGGCCTCCAGCAAGATTTGCAGTGACTCGACGCTCATTTTCGCTTTTTCTCCGCTTCACGTCGGGCCTGCTCTTCTGCCTCAGCCACGTCCTTCTGAGCTGCTGATATCTCGTCAATCCAATAGCGCAGCTCAGCTACCGAGAGCCCTCTAAAATCGCCTAAACTCCATCCTGCAAATCGGCAGAGGTGGACGAGTCCTTTCCCGAGGGCATCCCCGAGACAAACTGCCCGGTGAGCGTGCCCAGGATGGCTAGCGCTTTAAAGCCGATGCACTGGGGATTCTGCGAGGGTTTGCCGCTGATGTGGTCTAGCGTCATGCGATCGCAATCTCCCAGCGTGAACAGCCGAATCATGAGCCAGCGCATGGCCTCATCGGGGTTCTTTTTGTTCTGCGTGGCCATCCGTTGAAATTGGAAATATGCATCCGCATCCAAGTCTTCTTCCGAGATCTGGTAGATGGGCCGACCGTCCCAGGCGTGAGCCACCGGATCAGAGGAGGGCAGGCTGACGCTGGAAGCAGGAGCTGCAGCGGGTTCCAGGGTGCGGATAACTTCTAGGTTGGTGGTCATGATTTAGGGGTGAGTGGGTAGAGGGCAGGGGGCGGAGGATGAAAGGTAGAAGGCTAGAGACCCAGGTTGGCTCTCAGTAGCGCGAACAGGTCAGGAGCCCCGGGGCCAGAGCGGTAGATGGGAGGGTTGACAGAGAATTCCAGCATGACCTGACCGTTCCAGACCTCTTTCACGTAGTCGATGGCCAAGACTGACTCGCGCTCCATCTCGCCGGGGCTGTAGGAGCCCAGCTGATTGTTTTTGAAGCGCCCAGTTAGGCTGATCACCTGGAGCACATCGCCGGTCTTGCTGCCAGCCGTGTATTCAGCAAAGTTGGCTCGCATCTGCAGGTTTACGGCCTTAAACGGGTTGGCTGCTGCCCTGGCCAGTTCGGGGGTGTAGTCTGCCCAGGTGATGGTGCATTCAAGGGCATTCATGCGAGTGGGATACTCGCTAGTGCCCCGCAGCGCTAGGCTCTCGTGCTCGCGCATGTCAAATTCCAGTTCCGGCAGCTCAACCTCATTGATGTGGCCTGCCAAGCTAACACCGTCAAGCCAGACCGCCAGGGTGTCGAAGTTGTAGATTTTGCTCATTTAGCTATTGCCTCCCAGATTGCCGAGCAGGTTGATATCGAGCGTGGTCTCGAAGATGATGGTCTCGGCGGGGGTCGGGATCATCATGCTGATGCTGAACACGATGCGGCCCGCAGCCAGCGAGGTGGGCGGGTTTTTAGCCTTGTCGTAAAACAGTTTTGAGCCCTCCAGCAGCGCCCCCAGGATGACCTGCTCACGGATGAAACCATTGCCGGTTTCGACGATCGCATCGATCAGAGCGTTGTTGATGGGCCGGTCTACAAACGGGAGCGAGGCCCGCTGCAGCGACTCGTGGAAGATGTCCAGCGTGCGGCCCACGGCGATAAAGTTGAGCGGCGTGGTGTCGCTGGGGTACAGCGCAGAGCGGTTGCCCCACACCAGGAACCCGCTGCCGAAATTGTTGTAAATGGTGGTCACGCCAGCCGCGTTGAGGGCTGTCACGTCCGTATTGGGGTCGGTAAAATCTGCCGTCAGGCGGCGCTCAACGCCCGTAATCCCCTGGATTGGCTTGTTAGAAGGGCTCCACCAGTAGCCCAGCTCAGCGTCGGTGTTGGCCATCACGCCAGCCAGATACTGGCTATAGGGTTGTAACTGAGGCACCTCTTGCGTGTCATAGACGCGGGGGTAGGCCAAGATGGCCCGCCGGGATGCCGTGCCGAAGTTGGCCGCTGGCGATGTCCCAGCTCGGCCTGCAACAGCCTCATCCCGAGTGAGGCCCACCGCGCTGTCGAGGATGTAGTAGGCTTCCAGGTCATTTGCGATCGCACCCATCTCAGCAGCCACCGTGGTCAGGTCGCTAAAGCCAGGACAGATAATGATTTTGGGCCGGTAGCCACGCAGGTTGTAGATATCCTTGAGCGCCTGCAGGCCAGTGCGATCGCCATTGGTGACCGCCCCAACAACGTCAGTCGAGGTTGCTTTCGATGGGTCAGCGTAGGTGTAGGTCACTTTGACCTGACTTCCGCTGGGGATAGTGCCGCCGCTCACGCGAGAGACGATGCCCGTGATGGCGTCATACGTGTAGTCGGTGCCCGCCGCGTAGGTCGTGCCCCCGGCCTGGTTGGTGAGGGTGAAGGTGTCCGTCAGGCCTTCAGCCTTGGTTCCGCTTACCACCGTCTGGGTGGGAGCAGTGCCCGTTACCTGCTGCAGCTGCAGCTTGTCAGCCATTGCCCCAGTGGTTGCGAAGGTGTGGCTCACGGCCTGGGCCGTGGTCTTGTGGACGTTCGCATTAAAGACGTTGACAATCTCGACGGTGCCCGCGCCGTTGTCGCGCAGTGCGTCGAGAGCATAGGGGATAGTGAAGCCCATGCTTTTAGGGCCTCCAAACTGAGCGTCATCAACGTCGTTGATCACGCGCACTGGGTCGTTCAAATGCCTGTCAACAGCTGCCAATCGGTAGGTTGGCGCAGTGCCCACAATCGCAATCACTGCGCTGGGAACCACCGTGACTGGGCGGGGGACGGTATCGACGTAGCGGGTAAATACGCCGTGGGAAAAACCTGTAACCATTAACTATCCCCCTCTTCCTTGGTTGTGCGGGTGGTGCGGCTGCGCGTGGGTTTGGGCTCAGCTTCTGCCTCAGGCTCTGCTGCGATCGCAACCAGCTGGCCTTTGCCAACCAGCCGCTGCACATAGGGCAGCTCAGCAGGCAGCTCCACCTCCTGATGGGGAACCAAAGCCACCTCCTGAGGCGGTTGGCCCTCAGAGGCAGGGGGAAGGCTGATGGCGGTTCTGGGGCCGCTGTAGAGATATCTGGGCATGGCGGGGCCAAAATGCTTTGTCCCCCGCAGTGTTCCCTAGATAATTGGGGGCGGTTCTGGCAGGTCTCCCTCCGAGATGCTGATGCCGTAGCGATCGCTCAACTCCACGGCGTCGAAGAAGATTTCTCTCAGGTTCACACCCAGGTCGCCGGGTTCTTCCATGCCAAGGCCAATCAGCTTGCTCTTGCAGGCCATCTGATATTTGAACCGCCAGTAGTTGTTCTCACGCTCAAGAAACTGAAACCCCGTAGCGTAGAGCGGGCCGCAGCCGTCTGGCTTAAAGCCAATGGTCAGCCAGTAGAGCAGCTGCCGTATTTTGATCAGTCCCTGAGTGGGGTTACGCAGGCCACGCACACGCCCGTCAATTTCCCAATTGACCGCGCAGTCCTGCATTCGGCTCATTGTGTCGGTGGCCGCGCCGGGTTCGTCAGAGGTCCATTGCAGGGTCAGGGTTCCATTGCCGCTTACCACGCCTGCCTCAGCTGCCGTCTCAGGCAGGGTGCGCAGGCCCAATTGCTTGAGGGGGGCTAGCCGGACCTTAATAGACTGTTCTGCAGGGCTGAGATCCATGAGGTTTTTGCTCAGAGGGTTGCGATCGCAGTATTCCCTGTGCGGATCGAGCAGGCCGTTAGACGCTAAAGTAGCGCTCAAAAATTTTGGCAATTTTTTCTCGGTCTTTGTCCGCCCAGCCCAGAATTTTGCGCTGAGGCATCTTCGTCGTACCCGTCTGGTGGTAGATTGCATAGCCCGTCCCCACCACAACGCGCACCACCAGCCCAGAAGGGCCGACCATCGCGACAGAAACCGCTGTCGAGCCGGTTTCGCGTAGGATCGAGCTGGTTTTCTTCCGTCTGAGGGTGCTGCGAGCCAGCGGTGCCCAGGCGGCCCCATCTGGGTCGGTTTCACTAGCAAATTGCTCTTTGGTAGAGCGCTCTTTGTAAAGCGCACCCTGCCGCAGGGGCCGATCCATGTGCTTGGCCTTTTCAGCCAGAGTCGCCAGCTTCTTGAGCGCACTGGCCGACTTAACTTTGACCCGAATCACAACTAAACCTTGTTGACCCAGTCGGAACGCTGGATCAGGAAACCCTCCAGCTTCTGCCCCAGCAGCCGGTCTACGCCGAATTGGTTGAGCAGGTTGGGAGCATACACAAACTCGCTGCGCCGCCGGATGCGGGTCGTGTTGGCCGTGATGAAGGTCTCATACTCCGCGAGCGTGGCCCAGCCATCAGCAGGCAGGATGAACCCGCCTTCTAAATCCCACTCGATAGCCTCAGCCACCGACTCACCCTCAACCTCAGCCGGGATGATTTGAGGGGCCAGGTAGAACCCACTGAGATTGGTTTGGCACAGCTCCCCATCCTGGCGGGGCGTGTTGCTCCTCGACTGCTGCTTGACGTAGGCCACCACCGGCAGGGGCACCGTTGCGATCGCAACATCCCCGTCAGCATTCTCGATCGGCTCGCCGGTGGGCACCTGAAAGAGCAGGCTCAGATTTGCGTATCTAGCCAGAGGGGACGCCATTACTGCACCTCAATCTGATTGCTGGCACGGAAGGCTAGGGGGAGGTGGTGAGCATCGGCTAGGGCTTGCACCGCAGCCCGCTGCTCGGCAGTCAGGTTCGGCGGGGCTGCATTCCAGATCTGCAGCAGCGGGTCAGCTGCGTCCTGAAAGGCCTCTCTGCTGGCCAGTCGCACCATGCGAGCTGTGATGAATGAGCACATAGGGGACTGGGCCACCGCAGCGTAGAAGCCTGTCACCTGAGCCAGGGCGTCGGTGAATTTGGCCCACTCCTGCTCAGGCTCAGGCTGCCAGATCTTGGCCAGTTCCTCTGCAGCAGCTTGCTGCTCTGAAGTGGCTGAATCGCTGAAGTCAATGCGATAGGTGCCGTCTCCCAGATCCGCCACGCCATCAATGGGCGCGACGGCTTCTAGGGCTTGGTGGAGCTGAAGGATTGGCGGAGTCGGCATAAAACTTTTCCGGTGCATCGGACTCCCTCAGAGTGCCCACTGCTAGGATCGAGGGGCGATCGCACCCCCCACCCTTGTGATCGCAAAACGTACTACAAAGCAGGTTGGACTAATTTTGGACTTTTGAACCCAACTGTCACACACCTAAAACGTTGAAATCTCGTGTAATACGATTTGTATTATCAGTCCTGCAAAAACAGCCTCAACCTCTTGCAGGATCAGCGATTGTGCCAGTGTTTGTGACGGTTGACTAGTTGCGTCTCTCGGCAGCTAGTCAAGGCGGTGATCGGGGGGTATCTCCCTGCGGCCAATTTGTTGCCTAGCTACCTCGCTTCAAACTGGATACCTTTGTCGCCGGGGTAGGACTGGCGGTGATCGTTGTCCCCACCCCAGATCTCGTCAGGGATACCCCGAGAGAATGCGATGCAGGTGCGGTCTCTCAGGCTGGTGACGTGCTTGCAGCTGCGGCAAACACGTCCTGGCATCTGGTAGAGCGGCGCGTCATCTAGTTTGTTCACCTTAGGGCCGTCAGTCACCTTTCTGCTCCTTCCAGCGCTCCCGCTTGTAGATTAGTCCCTCCTGCTCAGCGAAGCGGCGAGCTGCTTCGTGAGTGGCATTGGTATTGAACTGGCGATCCAGAGCTTTGGCTAGGTCTGGGTCTTTCCCTAGGGCCTCGTCCATCTCTTTGAGTAGCCGCCCTATCTCGCCGTTCAAAATCTTCTGGTAGCTCTTTCCTAGCTCAGCCTCACTCCTGCCAGTCCACTCTGGCCATCCACCCTCAGGCCGCAGCAGGCTGAAGCGGTAGCCAGGGGACACAACCCGCATTTCCTGTAAATCGTTTGCGATCGCAAACAGAATATCAGCCTGGCTAAAACTGTAGCCGTGGTTTTTGAGTTCTGCCTCCGGCAACAGGTCGGGCGGATGGTTGTGAGTAAGGATCTGCCCTCGCAGCCGTCGCAGCTCAGCATCGCTGAACTCAACATTAAAGCTGCCACCGTCCTTCTCAAAAATGAGGCTGCCGTTGCTGTCAAAGATGGCTGCTGATTCAAATGGCTGAAGGCGTTTGCCGTCTTCCCACCGGCGCGTTGCCGCTGGGGTCTGGTAGGGCTGCTGTGGCACTGCTGGCTCCGGGCCTTTTGGCCTGGCAGGGCGCACCACTACCGGCCCCTTATCCTCTCCAGCGCTGCCCTGCTTAGGCTTAGGCTTAGGAGCAACCGCTTCAGCCTTGGCATCGCCAGCCTTGTTGGCCGGTTTCCATAGGGGTTTGGGGGCTTTCTGCTGCCCGGCCTTACGCTCCCAGTAGGTAGGGCCGTTGTCGGGCTCAATGCCCTTTCCCTTGGCCTTGGTCAAGTTGTCCCTGTGGTAATCTCGCATGAACGCCTCATCAATGAGGCCCATCTCCTGCCAGTCCTTGGACCAGGGGAGCCAGATGCAGAGGCATCGGGGGTGGGCCGGCAGCCGCACCTTGCCCACGGGGTACACGTTACCGTTGCGGGCGACGCAGATACTGCACAAGTTCTCATTGGGCGTAATCAGCCACTGCACGCCCTCAATGCCGTTCTTCTCGTACCGCTGCTGAGCCGCATCGTTAAAAGCCGACATCGTCTCGGTGCGAGCAATGGTCTCCGCTTTGCTCTTAAGCGCCCCCAGCTCGCTGGCCAGCTGCTGGGCTACCTTGGCCGCACCCCACCCCTGCAAGAGCCCCTGCTCAACGATCGCACTGGCCTTGCTACGAAATTTCTCATCGTGTCGCCGCAGCCGCTGCAGGCCATCTCGGGCCTGCAATGCCGCAGCCTCAATCGGGATAGTCGAAAACTCTTGCAGCGGGTAGCCGGGATCAACAATGCGCACCAGCTCATCGGCCAGGGTGCCCCCACTGGTGTGGCTTAGCCGTATGGCCTCGGTGAAAAGTGCCTCGTACTCAGCTTCTTGGTCGGGCCGCACCATGGCTAGCACCGGCTTTAGTTGATCCATCAGCAGTAGGCGACGCTGAGCAGCATAGAGGCTGCCCATGCTCTCCCACTCTGGGTAAATCTTGCGCAGCTCCCGCTCCAGGTTGCGGTAGCTCGCATCGAGCGCGTCCGATAGCCGTTCCACCACATCAGCGTCGAGCCCGGCAACGGCGTTGGAATAGCGCTCTACCAGGTTTTCGAGCTTGCGGTAGTCAGGCATTAGGGGTTACTCAGGGTTGCGATCGCAGTAGGTGATGCAGGTTGCTGCCTCTTTTGGGATTGAGAGCCCTGCGGTGCGCTGCTCATCAGCCCAAATCACGATACGCCCTGGTTCGTGGGCTTCATCGAGCCAACCCATGGTTGTCATCCCCTCTGTAGTGGTGGCAGCGAAGGTGATAAGGGCTTGCCGGAGGGCAGGTTGAGGCATGGTTCTCAGCTTTGCGATCGCTTTCGGGGGGTCTTAAGCTCGGCTGCCTGGGGCTGCTCAGGTGCGGCCTCTTCAGGCATCAGGGGAATCTTCAGGCCCCAGTCGAGAACCCGCTCAACGTTCATCACGCAGCGCTCAATGGCGACACGCTCAGCCGCAGCCTCAACCTCCTCCTGCTGTTCATCCAGCATTGAGCGAACAACGCCCCTGTAAGCCTCTATGGGGGCTAGCAGCAGATGTATCAGCTCATGCCGTAGGTTGCGCAAAACGTGGTTAGCGTCATCCTGCGAATCGGGGTCTATCGTGATGACCGCCTGCTCATAGGCATAGTCAAAGCCGATCTCAGCGTTGATCGTGGTGTGGGCATCACTGGACAGGCGGTCATATTTGACCGTCACGTTCCAGCTGCGCACTGGACCCAGCTCGTTCATGAGCCGATTTATGTGCTCGTGGACAATGGCCTTAACTTCTGATTTATCCATTACCTGCGAATCCTCACTCTGTTGCCGCTGCCGCTGGCAATGCGGCGGATCTGCACCTGCTCAGGCTCGGTGAAGAGCGCGCAGATCAGGTCTTCCTTCTTGCCCGCCAACTCCTGAGAAAACCCGGCGTTGCGCTGGCCGGGCTGCCACTCCAGCACATCCGCCCGAACCAGGGCTGAATCCCCCGCCCCAGATGCGATCGCAGTCTTAGCCGCCTCAATGGAGGTGAGCAGCCCCTCGACATAGCCGATGGAGCTGCCCCCGCTGAGCATTTCAACCCGCGTCATGGCATCCTCAACCAGCTCCCACCAGCGGGGAGCCGCCTGGGGCAGCCGGAGGGCTGCCATGATACGGGCCTTGGTGGTTGGTGTCCAAGGCATTAGGCGAATCTCCCCTTGCTATCGCGGTTATAGGTGCGACCACCGCCGCCACCGCCGCCGCCCTTGCCACCTTTTTTGCCAGCAGTCATGACCCGCTTAGCACCCTTGACCTTGCCAGCCGTTGCCTTAGATTTAGTAGCCTTGGTCTTAGTGGCCTTGGGCTTGGTGGCTTTAGTTGCCTTAGCCTTAGTGGCCTTAGCCTTAGTGGCCTTGGGCTTAGTAGCTTTAGCCTTAGTGGCCTTGGGCTTAGTAGCTTTAGCCTTAGTGGCCTTGGGCTTAGTAGCCTTGGGCTTGGCAGCTTTGGCTTTGGCCGTAGCTTTGGCTTTGGCAGCTTTGGCTTTAGCCGTAGCTTTAGCTTTGGCGGCCTTGGTTTTGGCGGCAGCTTTGGCTTTGGCCGTAGCTTTAGCTTTGGCGGCCTTGGTTTTGGCAGCAGCTTTGGCTTTGGTTGCTTTGGCTTTGGCAGCAGCTTTAGCCTTGGCCGCTTTGGTTTTGGCAGCAGCTTTAGCTTTGGTTGCCTTGGCCTTCTCCGCAGCTTTGGCTTTGGCGGCCTTGGTTTTGGCAGCAGCTTTAGCTTTGGCGGCCTTGGCCTTCTCCGCAGCTTTGGCTTTGGCCGCTTTGGTTTTGGCAGCAGCTTTAGCTTTGGGCCTAGCAGTAGCTTTGGTTCTGTTGGCGGCCGTGGTCGTTCTGGTCGCTGATTTAGAGAATGAGTTGAAGTCAGCCATCGTGCATTCCTTTGGGTTGCCAGGATGCGATCGCATCCCATTTCACGTTGAAAGGCCGTTCGGCCAGTTCTGGGTTCAGCTCAGCCGCCTGCTCCAGGGAGGCGTAACCTCCCTCTGGCCGCCGTTCCAGCAGTTTGCGAGCTGCAGCTGGGCCAATGCCTGGTAGTGGCACAAGTTTTTCCGCTGCAGCGGAATCGGTGGAATTGATCAGCGCCAGGGCGTGGGGGATGACCACCGCAGGCTTGTCTGCCTTTGGTGGCTGCAACTCAGGTGCAGCGCTGACTTGGCGGATCAGGTTTTGGGCCGCCTCGTAATCGACATTTGCCTGTGCCAGCCGTCGGGCCAGCTCAAAGCCTGTTAGTCCCATGGGTTTTGCCTCAATAGGGTGGCTTTGGCCTTAGCCGTTGGTGACTAGGGCTGCGATCGGCACATTCTTCTTCTCAAACACCCGCTCCCAGCTAGCAGCTGCTTCGAGCTCAGCGTCGGTGGGGGTAGCGCCTGCGAGGATGCCCTTCCACTTGACTCCCTTGGGGTGCATGGTGAAGTGGCGGCGGTTGGTGAGGTAGCCCTTACCGGCCAGGATGTCGCGGTCAGTTTCGACGCTGATGTCCTCGCCAAACTCGCCCATGGGCGTGCCTTCGCCGTAAGCGATGGTGTCCATGCCAAAGAGGTAGGTGGTGTACTTGAAGCCGCTGGTGGTGCCAGGAACTTTGGGCATCGTGTCGTCGACGATCACCATTTTTCCCTTATAGGTGCGAATCGGCTGGTCGTTTTGCCCGCTCGGAGCCAAGAACTCAATCACGTCCTGCTTTTCGAGCTCCCAGTAGATATCGCCGTGCATGGCGATCCCAGCAAAAGCGTCGAGCTTGTCGCCCATCAGCTTGAAGGCATCGAGCACGCCGCCAGAGCTAATCAGGTTGTCCTCGGTGGCCGTAGCACCGGCCTCAATGGCGAGGTTGCGAACATGTTCGGCTGCCATTGCCGTGGAGCCAAACACGCCCTTGAGAATGCACAGCAGGGTGGTCTGCATGTCACGCACCCAGTAATCCGAGACCAGTTCTGCGATCGCATCGGCGGGGTCAGCGCCAGAGAGGGCCTTGGCCAGGTCGGAGCTGCTCCAGGCATCACCACGGCGCTGAATCACGCACACATCGCCGCCAGTGCCGATCTTTTTGGGGTTGAGGGGAATGTCCTCGCTCAGGCCCTGAGAGCGGCCAGAGAGGTCTTTAAAGAAAGGCATATTGGCGGTGTTAGCGCCTTTAGTGATCAGGTCGTCGTAGGTCTCAGACTGCTCGATGATGCCGGATTGGAAGAGGGCAGATTTCTGGGTGGTGCGCTCCTGCATGTAGGGCACCCAGATCTCTGGAACGATGATGTCTGCAATAGAAGTAGTAGCCATTTTTCTGAAGTGTTGAGGTCAGTGGGGGTTGTGCATCGTCGGCACTGCCTCGGATGGCGCGGGCACTGCCCTGCGCTGCTCTCAACGTTCCCGAAAAAAAGCGCCCCGGTTTTGAGTCGGGGCGCTGCCTATGGTCTGTTGGGATGGAAAGCTAAATTACTTGCCAGATTCGGCCTTGTAGCGGTCGTAGAGGGGCCGGTTGGTGCGGTAGAGACGGGTTTGCTCAGTCATGTTCCAGGTCTCTTTCTTAAAGGGGTTCACGCCCGCCCCACCGCCGCCGCCGGTGCTGCCAGCGCCCGCCGGAGTCTCGCTACCCGAGCCGCCTTTAGGCTTGAACAGGTGCTGGTTCTCGGTTTTGGCCTCTACCGACTCGACAAACTGCTCAATGCTTTGGCGCTTATAGTCGCCTAGGTCAACGTATACCTCACCGGTGGCCTCGTCGCGCTTGAGGTCGCCGTTCACGCCAAGCACTTTGGCCTTGTGGAGTGCCAACACCTGAGCCGCGTTATTGACCCGATACTGGCCCTTGCTCAGCTCTGCGATCGCATCTCGCTCCAGAGCATTCTGGGCGGCCTGCTTCTCTTTCACCGCCTCACGGTCCTCAATCTCTTTGAGGCGCTTATCAAATTCAGCCTTCTGGTCAGCCAGAATGCGACTGAACTCGGCGTCTTTGTCTGCGGTGGATGCGGTTTTACCTTCCAGCTCGCTCACCTTGGTTTCGGCGGCGGTGAGCTTCTCCTGAGTCGCCACTTTTTCGGCCTTGAGGGCATCACGGTTTCGCTTGACAGCAGGCAAATCGGTCTCTTCGATAACTGCTAGTCGCGTTAGTTCAGGGGCTACCTGCGTTTTGATGTATGCGATCGCATCATCGACATTTTCAAATTCGGTTTTGAGCTGAAAAGGCATTGGCTTCTTCCCTACTAGGGGCTCACAGAGCTTACAGCCGCAGTGTTCCCTAGCCCTCTAGGAGCGAATCGAGCGGATTTTTCAGGCCATTGGCCAGCAGCGGGCGAGCCGTGTCGCGGGCTCGCTGCTGCTCCAGCCGCTCTGCCTCTAGCTCAGGGGTCCAATCGTCCGGCAGCCCGATTTCGCCCGCCTTGAGCAGGCCGTGGTAGGTCAGGTCGCTCAGCTTGCCAGCATTGGCAGCGCCGGTGAGGGCACCGAGCATCCCTGCATCGAGGGTGGTGGTGTCGAAGTCGCGGTTGACCTGGCAGGCCGGAGCCTGGGCAGGGGTTAGGCCCATGTAGCCGTAGTGGTGGCCCAGGCAGCGGTCGATCACCTGCTGCAGCGTTTGGGCCAGCACTGCCAGGCGAGAGTCACCCTGGCCACGGTCCAGGCGCTTTGCCTCGGCGCTTTCACCCACGTTCTTCTGGGCCACCATCGCTGCTAGACCCATTGCTTTGGCCTGGCGCTCCACCTCACCCATGCGATCGCGCACTGGCTCAAAAGCTGAAATATCGGGGATGCTCCACTCGGCGCGGGCGTTTTCGTTGGGGAAGCAGATGGCCTCGCTCACGCTGCCCACACTGCCCAAATCCTCAGCCGTAGTGCCGAAGAACAGCCAGCGGGGGACGCTGGCGATGTGCAGGCTGTAATCCAGGTCAGCCGATAGCTGGTAGTGCCTGATGTTGAGGTTTAGAGCCTCAATCATCGGCGGCTTGGTGATCTTCTGTTTGCGATTTGTCCAGAGCACTTCAAAGGGGATTTCGGCGCGGCTGAGAGTGCCCTGCTGGTGCTCCACCCATTTCTTCTCTTTGCTCTCCCGAAACGTCCGCCAGGTCACGCCTGCAGGGGTTCTGTCATAGACCATCACCTGCTCCACTGAGCGCTCGCCAAAGTCGCCGTCGGGCTCGCAGAGGTGCTGCAGCAGCCGCAGCTGCTTGAGGTAGTGCTGGCTGCCCTGCTGGTGCCAGCGCATATCGAGAATGCGATCGCCGGGGTAAGCCACCCAGTAGGGCCGCAGGGCCGCAGCCACCTCATCGGCGCGAGTTGCGATACCTTCGGCAGTGGGGTACTCCACCAGCACGCCGCAGTAGCTGTAGTCGATGGCCGACTCTAGCAGGTCACTGGCGAACTGATCAAGGCTGCTGCCCTCCAAGTCGATATTGGCCAGGTGGGCCTGCACATCGCTGGGGATGCCCTCAGTCGGCAGAGCAATTGGCTTGCGCATAATCATGCCGACAAACACGCCCACCAGCCATTCGTAGATGGGGGCCAGCGTGGCTCGGCCCAGTCGGTTGGCGTATGTTTCTGGGGCCTCGTCGGGCTCCTCTGGCAAGTAACTCTTGCCCGCGTCGCGCATGGCCTCGGTGCCGCCGCGCACATCGCGCAGCTTTTGCCAAAAGCGCTCCATCTCTCGGTACTTTGCCCCTGGGGTGCGGGGGCCAGGTTTATTGTCTTCAGCCGCCGCCTTCACCTTGTCAGGAAAGGGCGATTGGCCGTCGTTGATGGGTGTGGCTTTAAGTCTCTCGGCGCTTCGGTCGTAGGTCATGGCAGGGCTGCGGCTCAGGTGCCCTCAGAGTTCCCTAGTGGGTAATCTCCCAGCCGTGACTAGCTGCTGTATAGGCAACTAATCAACGCGAGAATGCGGGGTTGAGGCCTCTGTAGTACGCCCGATTACGCCCAAAACCTATGTGCCAGTAGGCCAAATCTAGTCCAGATCTAGCCCAGGCCGCTTGTAGTACGCCTAAGCAAAGCGGCGGCCAGACTTCTGAGCAGGGCCGTGGCTGCGAGCCTCGGTCTCTAGCCAGTTGATCGCCTGGGTCATCGCATCCACCTGGTCATCGTGTGAGCCATTGGGGAAGGCGGCGAACTCCTCAATGAAGTCGAGCACCCACCGCGCCGACTCAGGCAGGAACACGTTACCCGACTGCACGTAGGGGCTCACAGCCACTGCCCGCGCTACCTTGCCGCCCTCGGGGTTGACCGGAATCATACCTGGCAGCTTTCGCTTGAGCAGGTCGATCACCGCCGGGCCGTTGGCCTTGTCCTCAATCAGCTTGGCGCGGGCCTGCGGCCATTTGGCCGAGAGGGCCTGCACCGCCGTCAGGGTGGCGTTGATGTCCATGCGACCTCGCACCTGGTCTAGCAGGTAATACAGGCCGCCCACCACGCCCCACACCTGGAGCACCACAAAGTCGCTGCTGCTGGTCTCTTTGAAGGCGCAGTCACCCGAGATAATCACCCGGTCGAACTTGGCCGGGGGCTGCTGGTAGAACTGCCACCAGTCGCGCTTGAAGTAGTCGCCCTCCAGTGGGCTGGGGCGCTGCTGGAAGAGGGCCGCCCAGAAGTAGGGGTTTTTCCTGAACTTGGCTAGGCGCGAGAGCGAGTAGCGCTCGGGGCACAGCGGCTGCCCTGGCTGCCGCCAGTCCGGCTCCAGGGTGCAGGTATCGGGGATTTTGATCGCCTCGTCCTCTGCGATCGCAGGTAGGTTGACGACGTGCCAGTGCTCCGGCGGGCTTTCCTCGTCATCGCCCACTTCCCGGCCCAGCAGCCAGCCTGCCAGGTCGTCCTCATGCCATCGGGTCAGGATGACAATCTGAGCGCCGCCAGGCTCCTCACGAGTGGCGAAAGTCGATTCATACCACTCCTTCTGCCCTCGCCGGATGGTCTCGCTGAAGGCCTCGGCGTGGTTCTTCAAGGGGTCGTCAATCAGGCCCAGGTGGTAGCCCTTGCCCGTGATGGGGCCGCCCACCCCTGCCGCCCACAGGCCACCGCCGCTGACCGTTTCCCAGTGCTTAATCTGGCCAGAATCGTTTTTGATTTGGCCACCTACCTTGCGGTAATTCTCCCGACAAATTCTGCTGAAGCCGTGAGCCAAATCTGCTGCGTAGCTGCTGATGCCAACAAAGCGCTCTGGGTGCCGGTAGAGGTAGTAGGCGGGGAAGAGGCGAGAGGTGAGCTGGCTTTTGCCGTGCCGGGGCGGCATGAAAATCATTAGCCGGTGGCGCTTACCGTCGGCCACCTCCTGCAGAATGTCAGCCAGCACTTCGCAGTGCCGATACCACTGGTAGGAGGGCATCACCTGGCAGACGAACTCACGGAACGTCAGCACCTTGTCTGATGCCTCGGCCTGGCGCTTCTTAGCCAGCGCCCACTGCTCTACCTCATGCCATTGCTTGAGCGATGAAAGGGCCACACCTAGCTAACCCTCCGCTCGGCCACGATCGCATCTGCCAGATCAGGCACCGACCAACCCCGCTCAACTGCCGTCCGAACCCACTCCATCGGTGTGGCAGGGTCCAGCTCAATCTCCAGCCGGGCGATTCTCTCAAACGCTGTGGCGCAGCTGCCTAGGGGGCGAAAGTCATCGTGCTCCACCAGGCGCTCCACCGCCCGTCGCAGCTCCTGCCGGATGGTCTTGCAATCCTCCAGAATTGATTTGCGATCGCGCCTAGCCCCAAAGTCCACCACATTGCTGCTGGCCACCTCGCTGGCCACCTCCAGCACAACCCGCTCGGCCTGTTGCCGGGGCGCTGCTGGGGCCACTGCCAGGGCAGCTGCTGCGGGAGGTGTGGTCTGGGCCTTGAGCAGCAGCTCCATGCGCCGCTCTTTCCAGGGACCGCTCCTATCGCCGCTGGGGTTGGTCTGGGATTTGCCTTTGGCCCACTTGCTGACAGTTTCAGAGCTGTAGCCAGTTGCCTTTGCGATCGCAGCTAAAGTTTGCTGCTGACAAAAGAGCTTAAAGCCCTTATTAATAACAGCTTGAGAGGCTTTTTTCCCTTGGGTTTTCTGACTGGTTCGGCGTTGCATATTAACTATTCTCCGGCTGTCCCAGAGAGTGCCCAGAATTGCCAAAACCGTTGTATATCAGTAGATTCGCGGATTCCTCCTTTGGGCAAAGCCTAAAGCCTACGAACCTGAGAGGGGGTTTTGAGGGAAGGATTTTGGGATTTCCCCTGTTGCATTGAAAAGTGCGGGAACCCTGTAGGCAAGTGTCAATAGGAACCCTTTTGAAGGAGACAGAAAGTGCCCACTAAACGCCAGCGAAGAATTGATGCACACCCGGATGAAGATCCCAACCAGGTGATGCTGGATGAGTTTGGAAAAGCGTATTTCTTAGCTAAAAAGAAGCCCACGACAGCAGCGCTGCTGGATCGAGTTACAGGCACCATCGTTCAGGGCCGGATAACTCACTACGTCATAGCCAAGCCTGCTCGGCAGATTGGCGATCGGCCCAAGGTGGAGAAAAAATTCAAGCTCGATGCCGACTTGGTCGAGGCGATTGAGGACAGAGCTGAGCAGGACAGGTGCTTTTTGGTTGATGTGGTTGAGGCTGCATTAAGCAAATATCTGCTGCCGGCCCAATAAAAAACCCCGACCAACGGGCCGGGGTAATAGAGAGCAGAAAGAACGCGAGAGAAACTACTTTTTGCCTTTGCCCTTGGCTGGAGCGGCGGCCACCGGCTCGGGTTCCGGCTTGAGTCGGTCTTTGAACAGTTTACCTGCCGAGAATGCCGGTACTACGCTGGCTGGGATGACCATCGTGTCGCCAGTTTTGGGATTGCGGCCCTCTCGCTCGGCCCGAGAGCGCGGCTCGAAGGAACCAAAGCCTACCAGGGTAACCTTCTGGCCGTCAGCAACGGCCTCTACGATGGAGTCAATAATCGCGCTGATAATGGCATCGGCCTCCTTCTTCGTGACCGATGCCTTCTCTGAAACTTTGTCTACGAGTTCGCCCTTGTTCATAGGAATCCAAAAGTTGTAAACGCTGAAGCCTTTGTAGCATGGGCGATCAAGGCTTTCAAGCGTGGGCACAACTAACGATAATTAAGGGTAATTATCTTATCAAGGCTAAAGAGCCTAAAAGCTTCTGATAGCAAGACTTTCAGGGTTTTAGCAGTCGATATAGTCAGAGCTGGCCTTTCCGGTGAAGTGGCCATAGCGGTCCATCGTGAATGAGGCCCGCTTATGGCCCAGCTGGCGGGCGATTGAGTGCCAATCTGCTCCGTGCTCGTGGCTGACCACTGCGTGACAGTGCCTGGCCCAGTGAGGAGAGGCCTCGGGTTTGCCGATGCGGGTGAGGGCCTGCTTCACCCACCTGTAGGCGTGGATATAGGGCACCCCAAAAACCAGCTCAGAACCGCTTGCCGTGGGGCTTTGGCGGGCCATCAGCTCTTGGTACAGTTTTGGGGGGCAGCCGATTTCTCGAAACTGCCCACCTTTGCCGTTTTGAACCTGCAGAAAAACTCGATTCCCACGGCGCTGAAAGTCGCACCACCGCAGGCTAATAGCCTCGCTGGCTCTGATGCCAGTTCCGTACAAAATTCGTAGAAAGATTTGGGCTCCTGGGTCAGGCTCTAACTGGATGGCTTTGAGCATTTCCTTCTCGGTCAGAATGCGCTCTGCTGTAACCGGGCGCGGCTTTTTGAGCTTGTAGACCGCGTGGGGGACGTTGAAGGGCAGGTAGCACAGGTCGCAGCCGAAGCTCCACAGGCTTTTGATGGCCGCCAGGTGCTGGTTGCGGGTAGCGTCGCTCCAGCTGGCTTTAAAGCTATCGCGGTAGTCCACCAGGTCGGAGGCGGTGACCTGGCGCAGGCCCACAGCGCCAAGCCACTTCCGCAGCCGATTAATGGCGCTGGTATAGGCTTTGCGGGTGCTGGGAGAATCGAAGCCCGCCAGCCAAAGCTCAATCAGGTGGTCGTCGGAGCTGGCCTGCTGGGGAACCAGATGGCCGGGGGTTTGGGGTGCGATCGCTAGATTATTCATGCCCCCAGGTTTCCCGCCTGGGAACGCTGAGGCTGTCGCGCCGAGGACCAAATGACAGCCAACAGAGCCAAACAGAACAACAGTAGCAACGGCGTTGTGAGCCTTCATTTTGGCCGCATCAGCGCTATAGATTCAGCCAAATGTACGGCGCGAGTCAACGTGGCCGAGCTGGGCATGGAGAGCTACTGGCTGCCCGTGTTGCAGTTCCGCGCTGGGGCAAATCAGGCCTACTGGATGCCGTCAGTGGGTGAGCTGGTCTGCTGCTTGCTTGATGAGAAAGGCGAAGGCGGGGCAATTCTGGGCGGCTGTTACTCCGAAGCTGATCCGCCGCCGGCGAGCAGCGCCAACCAGCTGCACATCCTCACCGGAAAAGTAGTCATCAAGGGCGATGTAGACCTCACCGGCACACTCAAAATCAGTGGCAGCGGCAATGCGATCAACGGCAAGCAGATGGCCGTAATCGGCGCTGCAGACAACGCAGGGCACTCTATCGTTAGCTCTGGTCAATAGCGATGCTTGATATTTTCGTCCTGTGTTTGATGTTTGGGGTGGTCTACGCCGCTCTGGGGGGCAACTGATGACTACTGCGGCCCTAGAAGCGTGGTGGCAGGGAAAGCTAGCCGAGGTCGATCCGACCCTGGCGACCAACGGCATCGATGCCGTCTGGTGGAGCTTTGCTGTGGGCAGGAGCGGCATTGTGCAAGATGCCACCGACCTGGATCAGGCAATCAAAATCATTTTGGCCACGCCCTACGGCAGCGACCCGCACCGACCTGACTTCGCCAGCAACATCTGGCTCTACATCGACTATCCGGTACCTCGGGCCACGCCCCATGTGGTCCGTGAGTCGATGCTGGCCGTGGAGACCTGGGAGCCCAGGGTTGAGCTTGAGTCTGTTTCAGTCAATCCGTATCGCCCTAACCAAGCAGCTTTGACCATCAACGCCCAGTGGACTATTGGCTCAGTAGAAGGGCAGACGGAGGTGGCCATTGGCTGAACCAAACTTTATTGAGCGCGACCCGACTACCATTGAAGCCCAGGCCCTAGCAACCTTTGAGGCGGCGCTGGGTAAATCGCTGCTGCCAGGCCAGCCAGAGCGCCTACTGCTCAACGGCTTGGTCTACCGCGAGGCCCTAACCCGCATTGGCATTCAGTACGCAGCTGAGCAAAACCTGGTCAATTACGCCGTGGACAACCGGCTTGATCAGCTGGGGGCACTGCTGGGAGTGATTCGACTGCCTGCAGCAGCTGCCCGGGTGACGTTGCGCTTTAGCCGAGCAGCTGCTCCTGCTTCCCTGCTGATTCCGCAGGGCACGCGGGTAGGCGTTTCTGGCTCAGAGATGCGCTTTGCCACCGTCGAGGCAGCAACAATTCCAGCCAATGGGACCAGCGTTAATGTTGTGGCTCAAGCCGCGAGCACCGGCACGGCTGGCAATGGGTTCACCGCTGGCCAAATCAGCGAGATGCTCGATGCGATCGCCACCGTATCAGCAGCCAACATCACCACCAGCAACGGCGGCACCGACATCGAAACCGACGAGCGGCTGCGTACCCGCATTAAGCTGGCTCCCAACCAGTTTTCAGTAGCTGGCTCAAAGGGGGCCTATAAGTATTGGGCGCTCACAGCTAGCCCAACGGTGGTTGATGTGGCTGTGCTGGGGCCTGAGGACCGAGGCGGGGTCGGCCCTGTGCTGGTGCAGGTCTACCCGCTCACCAGCACAGGACTACCTAGCGCAGAGATTTTGCAGGCCGTCCAATCGGTGCTCAGTGGAGACACAATTCGGCCGCTGACAGACGAGGTGAGTGTCCTGGCTCCAACGGCTGTGGGCTACACCATCACGGCCAGCATCACCCTGTATCGCACTGCTGATGCAACCGCGCTCACGGCTCAACTCAATGCCGCAGCCCAGGCCTTTGCCACCGCTAAGCGGGCAAAGCTAGGGCAGGACATCATCCGTAGCCAAATCATCGCTGCACTGAGTCTGGCAGGAGTCTATCAGGTCACGCTCAGCACGCCTGCCACCGACCTGGTGATTACTCCCAGCCAGTGGGCTAACTGCACCGCCGTCACCATCACCATTGCGGGGTCAAATGACGGCTAGCCTGCTGCCACTAGCGATTCGGGATGAGCGCTTCCTAGCGTTTGAGGCCGTTTTGGACCGGCTCTCAGAGCTAGATCTCTCGGTGCTGGCCGTCTACGACATCGACAACGTGACGCCTGAGGCCCTGTATGACCTGGCCGACCAGTTCAACGTGCTCGGCCTCCGCGGGTGGACTCTGGCCGGGAATGAGACGCAGCGGCGAGCGCTCATCAAGGAGGCGATCGCATTGCACCGCACGGCAGGCACTCCCTATGCCGTGAAGCGGGCGATGGCCCTAGTGGGGTATCCCAATGCCACCATCACCGAGAATCCGGGGCTTCGCTTCGACGGTAGTTGGAGGTTCAACGGCACCCGGCAGTTTTCAGGCGTGAGTTACGGCACTTTCGTTGTCACGCTTGACTCGCAGCAATCGCTCGTTAGCGCTGATTTGATCAAACTGATTGTGGCCTTGATTAACGAGTGGAAAAACGCCCGCAGCTCCCTTGTGGATTTGCGAATTGGCAATATCAGCCTGTTCAGCAACCTGCAGCTGCACGATGGGCTGTGGGGTTACAACGGCGCACAAACCTTTGACGGAGAGAGGAATATCTGATGGTCGATTTAAGCGAATCCAACAGCTTTACGGCTGCTGTCACCCGGATTGAGGCGAATGATATCGCTCTGGGCGGCAATGAAATTAACGCCCCTAACCTGCAGCTCAAGCAACTCACAGACCGCACCCGATGGCTCAAGGGCCAGGTTGATGCGCTGCTGCAGGGCCTCATCGGCCTGACAATAGGCGAAGAGGTGCAGGCATGGGATCTCGACCTAGACGCCCTAGCAGGACTGACCGGAACGGGGCTGGCTCGGCGGCTTGGAGTAGGCAATTGGGCTACAGTGCCGCTATGGGTCGATAACGGGCTAGCCGAAGGCAGACTCACCCTGCAGAACGGTGTAGCTGTTCCCACCGCTGGCATTGCCGCAGCAACGACGCTTTTCTACACCCCGTTTCGGGGTAACCGAATTTCGCTCTACACGGGCACCGAATGGGTGACCCGGACATTTACCCAGATGTCGATCTCGCTCTCGGGACTAACGGCAAACACCGTCTTCGACGTCTTCGGGTATGACAATTCAGGCAGTCTAGCCATCGACGTGAACGCCTGGACAAACGCCACAACCCGCACCCTCGGCCTTGCCTTGCAGGATGGCGTGTGGGTGCGCTCTGGGGCAGCTACACGCCGCTATCTGGGTACGTTCCGCACCGTAGCAGCAGGCCAGTCCGAAGACTCCGACGGCAGGCGCTTCGTCTGGAACGCCCAAAACCGAGTGGGGCGCAAGCTGCGGGTTCAGGCAGGGAACCAGGTGTACAGCTACGGAGTGGGCACGTTCAGGCCACTTAACAATGACCCGAACATCCGAGTTGAGGTGGTTTGCGGGCTATCCGAGGACTTGATCGAACTGACCACAGTCGGCCTTGCAAACAGCGGCGACCAGGTGCTGGCATTCGGCATCAACAGCACCTCGACTCCCACGGTAGACGGGCAGGGTGCAAGCTCCAATGTCGTCGCCGATGACCTGACCGTGATCGCCACGCTGCACCACTTGCCAGCAGTAGGCTATACCTCGATCACGATACTGGAGCGCAGTAACAACGGCACATACAACGCCAACACTATTGGGTTCACTATGGCAGGGCAGGTATTGGCCTAACTCAGCTTTTGAACGCAGAAGCCCCCAGATTTCACAAAATCTGGGGGCTTCTATTTAGGCAAGCTTTAGGCAAGCCATTTGCCCAGAGACCCGCAATAAGGGCGAACGAAGGGACTCGAACCCTCGAATGGTGGAACCACAA
>NZ_JACJQO010000041.1 GCF_014696715.1 Pseudanabaena sp. FACHB-2040 | reverse complement strand
TTCAGCACGTAATAGGGAGCAGCAAACTCTTCCAGCCAGAAACCAGTTTTCTTTCCGGTATCGCCAAGTTGGTCATGAGACGTGAGAACAATGAGAATCTTCATAGCAAACCTCCTTTTAAGAACTCAAAACTTGGTCGTAACGTGTCGCACTGCCGATCGACTATTGCGCTACATACCCGCCATCTACCATCAACGTTTCACCCGTTGTGAACGATGCCAGGTCAGATGATAAAAACAGGACTGCATTTGCAACTTCAAGCGGTGTTCCAATTCGCCCGATCGGGTGAAGTCCTGTCAAGTAAGCTTTGGCTTCATCTGTAAATGTTTCAAACAGATCTGTTTTGATTACTGCTGGTGCAACGACATTGATGCGAATGCCCGCTTTGGCATATTGGAGTGCAGCAGCTTTTGTTAAGCCTACTACCGCATGTTTACTCGCGGTGTAGAGGAGTATGTTAGGAAGTGCAACGACTCCAGCCCCAGATGCCATATTGACGATTGCACCACTTCCCTGTTTCAACATCTGAGCAATTTCATATTTCATCGACAACCAAGCACCTTTGACATTAACGTTCATCGTGCGGTCATATTCCGCTTCTGTTTGCTCAATCAATGAGGGATTTTCGCCGACCATTCCTGCATTATTAAAGGCAATATCCAACCGACCAAAAACGTCAATCGTTTTATCAACCATTGCTTTAACATCAGCTTCTTTCGTGACATCTGCTTGCACAAAAATAGCCTCTCCGCCAGCTTCCTTAATCAATCGAACCGTTTCTTCACCTTCATCAATTCGACGACCAACCACCACCACCTTTGCTTGTTGTTGGGCATAAGCGATCGCGGTAGCACGACCAATTCCTGAAGTTCCGCCAGTGACAAGCGCAACTTTTCCTGAGAGTTTTTGTGACATGGTGTTTTCCTGGTTGAGTTTACGGGAAACGTAAGGCATGGTGATTAACGCTTATACGTCAATCAGGCATTCTTGTAAGTGTTCATCCAAGTACGAAAGTGGAATGGATTATTGCGTTTAGATGTGCGCGATAACCTTTAAGACGCAGCGCTGATCAATTCCTCGCTTTTCGCCCAGAGCTGCTTAGCTTTGTTCACGTCAAGCGCATACGATCTGACACCGTCGGCAAATGGGTTGGGCGTGTCATTGATCGGCGCGATCGCGCAATCTTCGAGATAGTGTTCACCGATCTCGTCTTTGTTAGCCACGACTGCTGCCCAGACCGATGTCGCGGCTGCCTGCGGAATTTCTTTCAACTCTTGCGGCGGCAGACCCGCTTCGGTGCGCGCTGCGTCAACGGTCTGTAAAAGTCCCTGCAACTCCTCCTGCGAGAAATGGCGGGGTAGGTTCGTGAGACTGTTTCCGGGCATCGCCGAAGCAGCCCGAATGCCGCGATCACGATGCCGTCTGTCAAACTCCACCGCGAACAGTGAATTGGCGGTTTTCGAGCGGCTATAGGCAACCCATGGATCGTACGCCTGCTGCTCGAAATTCGGATCGTCCAAGTCGATATCGGCACCGCGATGCGCGAGCGACGACAGGACGACTAGCCGTCCATTATCGGCGAGCAACGGCTCGATCCCATTGATCAGGGCGAAATGATCAAGATTGATCAACTCCAGGCTGCCACCTCCTTGCAAAGCGGCATCACGAACTGATGCAGTGGCTGGCTCAGCTTTAGCGAGGTTTCTGACCGCGCCGACGACACTAGCCCCGTGAGCGACCAGTGAGCGGGCGGTTTCGAGTCCAATGCCCGACGATGCACCCGTAATGAGAAATCGCTTTCCCTTGAGATTAATGCCGGAAAGCACCTCGTCGGCGGTCGATTTTGCACTAAATTTTTTAGCCATTTCTTTTCCTTTCGTGTGGGTAGTTAGAAGGCACTTTGGACATAATCATCAACTCCTAAGTTCTCTTTGTCTTAGTTCACTTGAGTGTAGTCAGTTCCAACACTCAACTTCTTGCAGATTCCTATGGAGTTTCCGATGGGATTAGCGAACATATTTCAGTGTTACTTTAGTAAGTCGCTTGAAGTGCTGTATCCAACATTTCGCACTGCCGATCGACTACTGCGCTACGTACCCACCATCTACCATCAACGTTTCACCTGTTATGAACGACGCCAGGTCAGATGATAAAAACAGAACTGCATTTGCAACTTCAAGCGGTGTTCCAATTCGTCCGATCGGGTGAAGTCCTGTCAAGTAAGCTTTGGCTTCATCCTGCCCACCTGTCGCTGCTTCAAACATATCTGTTTCGATTGCTGCTGGTGCAACGACATTGATGCGAATACCTGCTTTGGCATATTGGAGCGCAGCAGCTTTTGTTAAACCGACTACTGCATGTTTACTCGCGGTGTAGAGGGGCTGGGTACGAACTGCAACGACTCCAGCCCCAGATGATGTATTGACGATCGAACCACTTCCCTGTTTCAACATCTGAGCGATTTCATGCTTCATCGACAACCAAACGCCTTTGACATTGACGTTCATAATGCGATCGTATTCAGCTTCTGTTTGCTCAATCAATAAGGGGTTTTCGCCGACCATTCCTGCATTATTAAAGGCAATATCTAACCGACCAAAAACGCCAACCGCCTTATCAACCATTGCTTCAACATCGGCTTCTTTTGTGACATCTGCTTGCACAAAAATCGCCTCTCCGCCAGCTTCTTTGATCAATCGAACCGTTTCTTCACCTTCATCAATTCGACGACCCACCACCACCACCTTTGCTTGTTGCTGGGCATAAGCGATCGCGGTTGCACGACCAATTCCCGAAGTTCCGCCTGTGACTAGCGCCACTTTATCTTGCAGTATCATCCTGTTTCTCCTGTTCCAATCAATATTAATCTTCAGCACAAATCAAACTCCGACCGTTTAGCAATTACCTGAACTGATAGGGCTGGTGGCCAATCAGTACTGGGATGCTATCTTCTGGACGAAGCAGTCCTTCTAAGCCGATTTTTGAATTTTCAGACATAGCTATAGGTTTCCTTGTAGAGATCAATGGCTGCAAAACTTTCTTGACTGATAGTAACGTAAGGCAATGAAAGCTCCCACGAATGCTGCTTCAGATTCTTGCCTAACTTAACTTCAATGTAATGATTTTCAAGGCGCGATTCTTTCAGATTCTTAGGACAAATTTTCAGATTCTTATGGTGCTATCGAATCTGCTTGGGGGTCTTTCCCGTGAATCGCTTGAAGTGCTGCGTCAAATGGCTTTAGCAGGAGAAGCCTGCTTGTAGGGCAATGTCTGCGCTAAGCGAAGCTATCCCGGAGGGTTATCGCTAAAATCCGTTTTTACCCATTCAGCCAGACTTGCAGAGCCGGTAGTAATGAATAGTAATGGCGAGTTGATATGCTAGGAGCATCAAGCATTGCAGCCAAATCGATGAACTGTCCTAAGTGCCAATCTCCTCAAATCATCAAATACGGACATACCCATTACGGCAAACCCCGATTCCGGTGCCAGGATTGTGGACGGCAATTTGTTGAGGGGGCAACCCGGCAACCGATTGATGAGACGACTCGCCAATTGATTGATAAGCTGTTGCTCGAACGCCTAGCACTGGCAGCGATTGCACGGGTGACAGGTGTTTCTCAGCGGTGGTTGCAAATGTATGTCAATCAGAAGTTCTACCAAACGCCGAGAACCATCGAAGTCACCCAAAAAAACCGGGACGGCTGACGATTCAGCTCGATGAGATGTGGTCTTTT
>NZ_JACJQO010000040.1 GCF_014696715.1 Pseudanabaena sp. FACHB-2040 | reverse complement strand
ACAGAACCTGTGTTCTAGCTGTCGTTTTGCTCCCTTACGATCCTATTGATAGGGAACTCTCTCAAGCTGCCAAGTAATTGGCATCGCTGCTTTTGTCTAATTGTCGCCTGACATGCGGTCTCCGGTTTCATCAATCACCAGCACTAGCTTTCGGCCCCTAAGAAGTGACAGAATCAGCTCGATTCTCCGTTGTCTCAGCGCTCCTGCACTCCAGGGTGACTTGACCAAAAACTGTTGCAATGACTGAGCGTTAGGTAATCCTGTAACCTTGGCAATCGCAGGTAGTGATTTTCGCTTCACCTCAGATACCATCCCCAGGTGCAGATGCTTAAATGCTTCGAAGCTTCTTACCTCAGCAAAGATGTCTCGGTATTCTTCGCAATAGTCATCTACAAAAGCGACTGTTGGCTTGGCTATACGGGGCGCTGTCATTTGCTCCGCCTGGCTCTCAGCCCTTTTACTCTAATTTATCTACCATCAGAGTCATTGAAGAATTGGTATTAGAAGCGGCAAACGCGGCGATCGCTGAAGGCAACCATGAAGGATTTTTGTCATTCTGCGCTGACGACATCGAATAAACCTTTATAGGCGATAAGACCCTTAACGGAAAAGAATCCGTTCGCCAATGGATGGCGACGACATACGTAAAGCCGCCAAAGTTTAGGATTGCCAACTTAATCGCTGAGAATAATTTTGTTACGGCACTCGGCGACATAACAATGAAGGACGAAAACGGGAAGGCGGCTCATTACTCGTACTGCAACATTTGGCGCTTTTGTAGCAATCAGATTGCCGAATTAAAGGCTTTCGTCATTTCAACCAAAATTAAAAATGAAATCAGCAGCGTGGCGTAAATAATCTGCAAAAATTAGGGATGTGTTTTTGCAAAACACGATGAGATCAAATAGGCAAGGTTTACCTTACCTCTATCACTACGTTTAATTCTGTTCACCTACTTAGCACTGTTTCGGTTGTCCGTAAACGTTCAACATCGCGGATAGGCGGCGCACCAAACATGCGGGCATATTCGCGACTAAACTGTGAACTACTCTCATACCCGACCTGATAAGCAGCTTGAGATGCATCAGCATTTTCAGCAAGCATCATCTGTCGCGCAGCTAAGAGCCGTAATTGTTTTTGATATTGCAGCGGGCTCATCGAGGTGACTGTTTTAAAGTGGCGGTGGAACGAGGAAACGGACATATTCACCTGCTCAGCAAGATCCTCAACCCGCAACGGCTCCGTAAGCTCTGCTTTGATGCGTTTAATCACCTCAGTAATGCGCTGCATATTGCTTCCAGAGGTCGCAATCTGTCGCACTGCTTCGCCTTGCTCACCCATCAACAGGCGATAGTAGATTTCGCGAATGATCATTGGTGCTAAAAACGGAATATCCTGTGGCGTATTTAGAAGCTTCGTGAGCCGTGTAGCACAATCAATCAAAGACGGATTGGCATCGCTGACGCACCAGCCTCGAACTGAGTTCTCTTGCTGAACAGTCTCCGAGTTCGTTTGAGCAATGATGTCACAGAGTTCGGCGGGGTTTAACTTAAGCTTAAATCCGAGATAAGGTCGATCGGGTGTTGCATCTATCATGCAAACACTCAGCGGCAAATCGACCGAAAGCAGCAGATACTGAGCGACACCATACTGAAGGATTTCCTCGTTGAGCGATAATTTCTTTTCACCCTGCACCACAATGGCAAACAGCGGTTCGCTGACCTCCTGTATTGTTTTGGAAGTACTGGATCGCACAAAGACTAAGGGTTCGATCGCAGTTGCACAATAACCGCTTTCTTGACGGTCTGTATGCTGATCTATGAGTGCTGCTAGTTCTGCACATTGATCGATCGCCAACTGCCGTTGTGTTGGCAAAATCCCTCCGTTGGGAGAAGCGTCGATTGGGAGATTATGGTGCAGTTCCTCGATCGTCATGCTGAACTCCTAATTGATGTAGCCCTACTCCTGCAATCATTATAGGAATCTTTCTTCTTTGTCTGCGTCTTTTGAGAGGATTAGGCAATCATCTGCGAGGTTTGTGCATTTAGCCTCCTGATTCTTGCTTATAGGATGAAACTATTCGAGTACAACAGCCTCTAACTGCAGTTTAGCGCTCAAATCTTGCCCCTGCAATTAGCTGTTGTCAATCGAGCTGTAGACTTCGCAGCCATCAGGCTGAAAACGATCAGTTTGGAAGGTCGAAACGACACATTAACACTACGGTTTTGTGGCTCAGAACACAATTCAGTATCAAACCATATTGAGACAAAGCAGGTCTTATATGAAACAAAAACGATGTCCAAAATATTGGCAGTGATGATCAGTTTGGGAGCTTTTTCATTGATGAGCTGCACTTCTCAACCTACGGCAGAAGCACCTGCGCCAGAATCATCCGTAGGAGCTTCTGCTGCTGAATCTTTGTCAATTGCTCCATCTCCTCAAACCTCTAGTAATCGCCAAACGATGAATCCAAATCAAGTCAACACAGAAGCCGACCAATCAAATAACCTTTACGTCGGAATGTGGGTCACGCAAGATGGTTATATCCGTCATGAACTTCTACCCAACAACCGTTACGACGAAGCTCGCGGCGACAGAGAGCGCGCGTATCAGGGGCGCTATGAAATAACGGGAAATCGCATTAATTACTGGGACGATACTGGATTTACCGCCGATGGCGAGTTTCGTGACGGCGTACTTTATCATGGCGGCTATGTTTTTTACCGAGAAAGATGAGCCCTTCAAAACATTGAACAGCAAGTGAAAGTGAAAAATCATTGGAGAATTGGTTGCAGCCGATCGCGGTCGAAGCACTCGACATTTCAAGCAACTCTTTCCCTTCTCACCAGTGGTTGTCACATCGATAAGGTTGTCGTCTATGCCTCCCCTTTGTAGAGCAACGATGACTCGAATTGCGTAAAAATCTTAGGAGATTGAGATGATGCGTTATTTAGGTCAGGTTTTCATTAGCACAGGGCTGATCGGGCTGCTGGCTATTCCAGCGGTGACGCAAGCTCGCACAGATGGGGCAGGTTTTCAGTCGAATGTGACTGCGTTTGAGCCAAGTCACGACTCGACTGCATTGAATAATCTGCCTGCCCTCGATCGGGTTCCAGCACTTGTAGATTTGGCTCAGGCAACTCAGCCCAATCAAGCAGATGCACAGAAGACTCAGGTGATCGAGCAGCGCAACAAAGAAATCGTCCAGCAGTATTTCGACGGTTGGCGCAACGGAACTCGTAACTTCTTCGACCTGCTCTCTTCAGACGCAACCTGGACGATTACGGGTACTGGCGCAACTGCGGGCACCTATCGCAAGCAAGCGTTACTTGATCGAGTTATTAACCCGACCAGTGCCCGATTATCGACTCCAATTGTGCCAGCCGTACGAGGCATCTGGGCAGATGGCGATATGGTCATTGCCCTGTGGGATGGAGAGGCGACCGCCGGGGACGGCAGACCTTATCGGAACACCTACACTTGGTATTTCAGAATGCAGGACGGCAAAGCGATTGAAGCGATCGCCTTTCTAGACATGCAAGAGTTCAACGATTTGTGGACAAGAATTTCACCGAGAAACTAGTGCTAGTCGCCCTGTCACTGAGCTAGAGCTACTTCCGCAGCTTCCATAAGGAGAATTAACTATGACAAATAACACAAAGATCGCATTGGTCACAGGAGCGAGCCGAGGACTGGGCAAAAGTACGGCGTTGGCCCTTGCTAAAAAAGGAGTTAATGTAATTGTGACCTATCGCAGCAGCGAGGCAGAAGCAAGTCGCGTTGTCTCTGAGATTGCAGAAATGGGCGGTAAAGCCGCTGCCCTGCAATTGGACGCTTCCAGCACAAAACCCTTTGATGACTTTGCGGCACAGGTCAAACAGACGCTTCAAGATACGTGGCAGACCGAGCAGTTTGATTTTCTGGTGAACAATGCAGGAATTGGGATCCATAAGCCGTTTGCTGAAACAACCGAGGACAATTTTGATCGATTGATCAACCTCCAATTCAAGGGCGTTTTCTTTCTCACCCAAACGCTGTTGCGACTGCTCAAGGACGGTGGACGGATTGTGAATCTTTCGTCGGGGCTTGCTCGCTTTACGCTGCCGAGCTACTCAGCCTATGCCAGCATGAAAGGCGCGATCGAGGTGCTGACTCGATATATGGCAAAAGAACTAGGGCACAGACAGATTGCCGTAAATGTTGTGGCTCCGGGCGCGATCGAAACAGATTTTGCGGGCGGTGCAGTCCGTGACAATCCAGAAATCAACAACTTCCTCGCTTCGCAAACCGCGTTAGGTCGAGTTGATCTTCCCGATGACATTGGGGGTGCGATCGCATCTTTACTTTCTGAAGACAATCGCTGGGTGAATGCTCAGAGAATTGAAGTCTCTGGCGGTATGTTTCTTTAATTCACACTTACTAAAGCAAAAGGAAAACTCACTATGTTGAATGTAAAAAACAAAGTCATCGTCATCACCGGAGCTAGTAGCGGCATTGGGGAAGCCACTGCTAAATTACTTGCCGAATATGGTGCAAAGGTAGTTCTGGGGGCACGGCGTACGGAAAAACTAAAGAAGATTGTTGAGGAGATTCATAACCAGGGCGGTACAGCAGAATTTAAAGCGATCGATGTCACCGATCGCGAAGATGTGAAAGCATTTTTTGAGTTTGCCAAAGACAAATTTGGTCGCGTCGATGTCATTTTCAACAATGCAGGCGTGATGCCCCTATCCCCGATGAATGCCCTGAAAGTTGAGGAATGGGACAATATGGTTAATGTGAACATCCGGGGCGTATTGAATGGCATCGCGGCAGGGCTACCGATTATGGAAGCGCAAGGTGGTGGGCAAATCATCAACACTGCGTCCATTGGTGCCCATGTGGTAGGACCCACTGCGGCAGTTTATTGTGCAACCAAGTATGCGGTTTGGGCAATTTCTGAAGGACTGCGGCAGGAATCACAAAATGTTCGCGTCACTACCATATCTCCGGGTGTCGTTGACACCGAACTTGGCTCTGATATCACCGATGAGTCATCCAAAGGCTTGTTAAAAGAATTTCGCAAAACTGCACTTTCCTCAGAGGCGATCGCCAGAGCTGTTTTATACGCTGTGTCTCAGCCGGACGATGTTGATGTCAATGAAGTGATTGTCCGCCCGATTAGCCAGGTGATGTAGATACATCATGGAGTCACGAGGAAAATTTTGTGTATGTAGTTTTCGGTGCGACTGGACGACAATCTTCTACAAACGCCCTGGTATCCTGGCAAGAATTTTAGCGGGTTGGTTCGCATGCCAAATCCACGTCCGATCGGTTGAGATGGAGTCTGTATCATGTTGCGTAGATTTAGAGGTTTGATTTTCCTGCCGCTGTTGGTCTTTTCGCTCATAGCGTTAGGTTCGCCCGTGCTCACTCAAGCACAAAACCAGTTACCCTATTGGACTGAAGCTGCGCCGCCAACAGTCGCTCGGCAAGAGCTATATCCAGAAGTTTTGAATGGAAAGATTTACGTGGTCGGCGGTTTACTCAGCCCAAATACCGGGTTCTCAGCCCATTTTGAGTCTTATGATTCGGTCAACGATACATGGACAGTCTTGAGACCGCTTCCTGAAGCCCGACATCACATCACGCTATCGGCAGTCAATGGCTTGCTCTATGGTGTGGGCGGTTTCACAGGCGGATTTCCAGACTGGCGGGCACAGCCAACAATGTTTATCTACGATCCTGCCTCTAATACTTGGACTGGAGGGACTGACCTGCCAGCGGCTCGTGCAGAGGGCGTATCCGCAGTGGTCGATGACAAGATATACCTGATTGGTGGGCGTGTTCGAGCCACTGACGACGCGCGTCTGTTCAATGACCACATTGCCAGTGTGCGAAACGAAGTCTTTGACCCGACGATAGGGCGTTGGACAGCACGTGCCGATGCTCCAACAGCGCGAAATAGTGCAGCGGCGGCTGTCATTGATCGCAAGATCTATGTGGTGGGCGGTCGCAATTTTGTCAGGAATGCTGACGGCACGACGCAGCAGGTGAATGTGCCAAATCTTGAGGTCTACGATCCAGAGCTTGATCGTTGGGTAACGCGAGCGCCCATACCTCAAGCCCAAGGGGGTCTGGCTGCAACCGCACTCAACGGCAAGCTTTACGTGTTTGGCGGCGAACAATGGGTTCCAGAGCAGAAGGTTTTCGCCGAAAGTTGGGTATACGACCCGGAAACCGACGGTTGGGAGGCATTGCCGCCCTTGCCAACTCCACGACATGGATTGGGAGCATCGGCAATCGGCAACCGAATCTTTGTGTTTGGTGGTGGAACCCAAACAGGCGGAAATGCAGCAACGGCAATCCACGAAGTGCTGGTATTGCCCACCTAGAGTGCTATGCACTAAGAAGTTTATTGAGAATGAGCCTATGACGCATTCAAGATTACAACGCAAGAATGATTTTGAGCATGGGAGTATACCTCAGACTGATTCTCTCCATGATGCTAGCGTTAATTATGCTCTGATTGCGATCGCGCAAGAAGTCGCTGAGTTGCTGAAACAATCCTATTCAGTACAAGCCCATGAAATCGACGGCATAGAATTAATAGCCGGGAACACTTCTGCTGAATGATCGGCTCCTGGCTGCGTCGGCAAAACCTGACTAAGGATAGAAGCCTTGATCGTTGGCTTGTACCTCGTATGTCAATCACTATTTTGTGTTCCTGACTGATGAATGCTTTTGCTGCGCCACGACTGGGCTGAAAAGTGTTTGTTTTGTAACTGCAAACAATCGGTGAGAGCAAACTCTATGAGCAGCGGCCCTCTCAACTCGCTAGAACTCAGCCGACAGTTCAATAAAAAACTGATGTTCTCCAGTCAGCAAATGAACTGGAATGATGTTTTCGTTGAGAGTGTCAAAGCCCTGTTTCAGCTTTTGAGGTGGAACTCCCAGCCCTCTCAGAGCATTGGCTCAACTTACATATAGGAAATCCCGCTCCTTTAATTCAGAAACGGGACGATCGCCTGCATGAGTCAATCCTTAATGAAGGGGACAATCTCTTTGTCCCGGCTGGACAACCAAGCTACTGGTGTAGAGATAAAAGTGGTGTCATCTGCACTCCGCTACACATTTGCTTAAAGCCAAAATTGATTCAAAAAGTGGCTGAAGCCTCTGATATTGATTCAAACCGGTTCGAGCTTGTGCATAGTTTCGGCCAGCAAGATTTACAACTTCATCAGATTGGCATGCTGATGTTCGCTGAGCTGCGCTCGGGTGGAATGATGGGGCAATTATATGTCGAATCACTCACTCAAATTCTGGTGATTCATTTACTACGACACTATTCGACCCTAACGCAACCGATCGCATCCCAAAACAACAGCTTCACTCGTATCCAGTTGGAGCAGGCGATCGATTACATTCACACCTACCTGAATCGAGAGTTATCCCTGGCAAAACTGGCCAGTGTTGTTAACATCAGCCCCACGTACTTTGCTAGTTTGTTTAAACAGGCAACGGGGATTTCACCACACCAGTATGTAATTCAACAGCGAGTCGAGAAGGCGAAATTGATGTTGAAGAAAACAGATTTGGCGATCGCAGATATCGCCCTACAAGTCGGCTTCTCTAGTCAAAGCCATCTGACGCAACAATTTAAGCGTCTGACTGGAATGACTCCAAAACAGATTCGCTAGCGCTGTAAGAATTTGATAAATCACCATAAGAATCTAAAAGAAGTTGAGTGTTTAAACTTACTACACTCAAGTTAGCTAAAGCAAAGACAATCTAGACGTTAATCATCACGTCTAAAGTGTTTTCCAACTATTCGCGTTCTAACTATTCGCGGGAGTCGGAAAAGCCTCTGCCGCTTTCTTGGAGCGGATCACACCAAACAAAGTCTCCCGATCGGGCGCATGATTTATGCCGTCCGCGTGACCACCAGTGGGATCGTCGGTGATCCTATTGAACCTTGAAAACAATAGCAACGGCAACTAGCAACCAGACCCAAGTACTACATGCACGACTACATACATGTACGAGTCAAGGAGACAAAGATGAGGATCAAAGCAACCAAAGGAAAGCAGGGAATCGGAACGGAAGTGAAAGACACGACTTACGTGGAAGCTGCCGGGTGGGGTAAGTATCGGGGGTGGCGGTACCTTCTGGGGCTGGTGGTCATCCTCGTTGCGCAGCTGGTTGTCGGGAGCGCTGCCAGCGCACTGGTCGCGTTCGCGATCGCTGGACAGGAGGGACTTGCGGCGTACACACAGCAGGATTTCTCCGCGATCGGTTCCGTGAGGGGCTTCCTGGTGCTCATGGCAGGTTTCCCATTTTTCCTTGCGGGAGTCCTCATTGCCGTGTCCCTTATCCACCGCCGCCATCCCCGGACGCTCATTACGGCGCAGGAGCGAGTACGCTGGAGCCGCATCGGCCAGGGGTTCGTGGCGTGGTTCATCCCGCTGTGTCTGGTAGGGGGGATGGGGCAGTATCTGTTCTATCCAGACACCTTCTCCTTCGCCCCTGACCTGGCAGCATTCGCGCGCTTCGTGCCGATTGCCCTGATCCTGACCGCGCTCCAGACCACCACCGAGGAACTGTTCTTTCGCGGGTACATCGTGCAGGGCGCGAGCCGCATCTGGGCCAACCGCATCTTTCTGGCGCTTGTGTCGACGGTGGTCTTCGCCGTGCCGCATCTCTTAAACCCGGAGGCGCGCGCGGGTGGCTGGCTCACGAGCTTTTTATACTACTTCGTTGGTGGGGGTCTGGTGTTGGCGGTCGTCTCGCTGGTGGACGGAACGACCGAACTGGCCATCGGCGCACACTTCGCCAATAACATCTTCGGCTTTCTCGTGGTGAACGCTGCCGGAACCGTCGTGTCCACGCCGGCCCTGTTTATCGTCAGCGAGTTCCATGCTACCTACGTGGCGCTATCGGTGCTGGTGATAATTCCCATATTCCTGGCGATCGCCTACAAGGGGTTCAAACGCGACGAGGCATCCGAACCCGTTTCCCAGAGCGATCGGGAGGGTCGTCGGTGGTCTCGTTAGTCAACAAAGTTTCCTGGGTTGCCAAAGGCAGCATAAAGGCTCAGACGAGTAATACCTCTAAGCACAATGGAGATAACAAAGTGAACACAAAAACTACCTCTATTCAAAACACTTTCTCGGTTCTGCTCACGATGGAAGCTGCAATCAATGCTCATGACATTGATACGTTCGTGAACTGCTTTGCTCCTGACTTCGTAGGTGAACAACCCGTTCATCCGGAGCGAAACCTCAGCGGTGCAGAACAGGTGCGGAAGAACTGGACTGCTCTGTTCGCTCAAGTTCCTGATCTTCAAGCGAAATTAATCACCCATACGATCGCGGGTGAGTTGGGTTGGTCGGAGTGGCACTGGCAAGGCAACCATACCAACGGCACAAAACTCGATATGCGAGGTGTTGTTGTGGTGGGACTGAGAGAAAACGCGATCGCATGGGCGCGGTTGTATATGAAGCAGCTTGCCCAAGTCGTACAGGCAGACATCCTAAAAGCAGTCTAACTGCTAATCAGCTTTAATCACCTACAAGGAACAATCACCATGTTAACTGTTGAGAACAAAGTTATTGCGATTACTGGAGCTAGTAGCGGTATTGGTGAAGCAACTGCCAGATTGCTGGCTCATCAGGGTTTACGGGTTGTGTTAGGGGCGCGGCGCACCGATCGACTGGAAGCAATTTCTGCCGAAATTCGCTCTAAAGGCGGCGAAGCAGAATACCGTACCCTGGATGTCACCAACCTCGAAGACATGCAAGCCTTTGTCGAGTTTGCCCAAGATAAATTTGGTCGCCTTGATGTTGTGGTGAACAATGCAGGCTTGATGCCACTCTCCAGGCTTGAGGTGCTGAAGGTCGATGAATGGAACCGCATGATTGATGTGAACATTCGCGGTGTGCTTCACGGGATTGCTGCTGCGCTACCTCTCTTTAAGCAGCAACGATCAGGGCAGTTTGTCAATCTATCCTCGATCGGCGGGCACAACGTCTATCCAACCGCAGCCATATACTGCGCCACTAAGTTTGCGGTTCGAGCGATTTCCGAGGGACTGCGGCAGGAATCGCCGGATATTCGGGTGACAGTGATTTCGCCTGGAAATACTGAATCTGAACTCGCCAGCACGACCACGGATGCTGAAGCAGCGGAATGGGTGGAGAAATTCCGCGACTCTGCCATTCCAGCAGAAGCGATCACACGGGCAATTACATTCGCAATCGAGCAACCCGTCGACGTAGATGTCAATGAAATCATTGTTCGACCGATTGGACAAATGAGCTAAATCTCGGAAAGTCAATCTTGATTGAAACAGGAGAAACAAAATGATACTGCAAGATAAAGTGGCGTTAGTTACGGGAGGCGCATCGGGAATTGGTCGAGCAACAGCAATTGCATTCGGTGCTGCGGGAGCAAAAGTGGTCTTCTCGGACATACGCGGTGTAGAAGGTGAAGAAACGGCTGATTTGATTCGCGAGACTGGGGCAGAATGCTTGTTCGTCAAATCAGATGTATCGAGTGAAGCGGATGTGCAAGCCCTGGTGCAAAAAACGGTCGCTACTTACGGCAAACTCGATTGTGCCTTTAACAATGCTGGAATCGATCTTGTTGTTACACCGTTGCATGAACAATCGATCGAGGATTTTGACCAGATCATGTCGATCAATGCACGAGGGCTATTTCTCTGTATGAAATACGAAATTCAGCAGATGCTAACCCAAGGCGCAGGCGCGATCGTGAACAATTCATCAACGAATGGTCTTGTTGCGTTGCCGGGAATCTCTCCTTACGTTGCCAGCAAACATGCCGTGATGGGGTTAACGCGATCGGCTGCCCTCGATTATGCCAAACAGGGCATTCGGATTAATGCTGTCAATCCGGGTCCGATCGCGACTGACCTTATGGCTCGTAGCGCTAACCAGATGGGTATCACGTTTGATGATCTCGGGTCTATGGTTCCGATGGGTCGTATTGGCCAGGCAGCAGAAATCGCTCAAGCCGTTATTTTTCTTTGCTCTGATGCTGCCAGCTACATCACAGGTCAGTCTTTGGCGATCGATGGTGGATATACAGCGAGTTAATTTTTGATGGTTGATGGTGGACTCACAGTGAATCGATCCATTTCAAGAGAGAACAACCGGGCTTGATTTTAGGAGAAGTAGAATGATACTTCAGAATAAGGTGGCGTTAGTCACTGGTGGCACATCGGGAATTGGCAGAGCTACCGCGATCACCTATGCCCAACAACAAGCAAAGGTGGTGGTGGTTGGTCGTCGAATGGATGAAGGTGAAGAAACGGTTCGATTGATTCAGGAAGCTGGCGGAGAGGCGATTTTTGTGCAAGCAGATGTCACGAAAGAAGCCGATGTTGAAGCAATGGTTGATAAAGCGGTTAGCGTTTTTGGTCGGTTAGATATTGCCTTTAATAATGCAGGAACTGTCGGCGAAAACCCCTCATTGATTGAGCAAACAGAAGCTGAATACGATCGCACGATGAACGTCAATGTCAAAGGCGTTTGGTTGTCGATGAAGCATGAAATCGCTCAGATGTTGAAACAGGGAAGTGGTTCGATCGTCAATACATCATCTGGGGCTGGAGTCGTTGCAGTTCCTACCCAACCCCTCTACACCGCGAGTAGGCGTTGCTGAATAGAGGGATGGCTTCACTCATATTGAAATGAAGCGTCAAGGATTCCAGGTATTGCTTCATCCCCAGGATCAGCAACGCCCGCGAGTAAACATGCGGTCGTAGGCTTAACAAAAGCCGCCGCGCTCCAATATGCCAAAGCGGGTATTCGCATCAATGTCGTTGCACCAGCAGCAATCGAAACAGATATGTTTGAAGCAGCGACAGGTGGGCAGGATGAGGTCAAAGCTTACATAACAGGACTCCACCCGATCGGACGAATTGGAACACCGCTTGAAGTTGCAGATGCAGTTCTGTTTTTATCATCTGACCTGGCATCGTTCATAACAGGTGAAACGTTGATGGTAGATGGTGGGTATGTAGCGCAGTAGTCGAGCGGCAGTGCGAAATGTTGGATACAGCACTTCAAGCAACTTACTAAAGTAACACTGAAATAGGTTCGCTAATTCCATCGGGAACTCCATAGGAATCTGCAAGAAGTTGAGTGTTGGAACTAATTACACTCAAGTGAACTAAGACAAAGAGAACTTGAGAGGTGATGCTGTCCGGGCAGCTCGGCCTCGATCCCGTCGTCTACGGCCTAGCCCTCGCCGCGCTGTCTGTTATCGCCCCCTTTGCTGGGTTTGCGGCAGCGGCGCTGCTGCGCCTCCGCTCGTGGAGCGCCTTCGGTGTGCGCCGCACCACGGCGCGCTGGCTCCTGATCGGGGTCGGAGCGGGGGTGGTCGCCTTCGTGGTCAGAGGTTTTGCGGCCATGGCCTACACCGCCCTCACCGGAGATAGCTCCACCCCCCAGGAGGTGTACGGTGACGCTGGCAGCGGCCGGGTGCTGTCCCTGGTGCTGGCTACGCTGTTTATCGGTCTGCTCGTGCCCCTCGTCGAGGAACTGCTCTTCCGGGGTGTTATCACGAACGCGCTGCTGCGCTACGGCCCGTTGATTGGTGTTGTGGGCAGCACCCTGATCTTCGCCCTCGCTCACGGCGTCAACATCGTCTTCGCAATAGCTTTGGTATTTGGTCTCGTCAGCGCTGAATTGTTCCGCCGCAGCGGCTCGATCTGGCCTGGCGTCATTGCCCACGTTATCAACAACCTGCCCACGGTCTTCGTGTTGGTGCTCATCAGAGCGGCCTGAATAATCACTATCACGCGAAAGGGGTGTCTGCCCAATGGCTTACTGTAGAGCCACCAACTCATGCTGGGAGGAGAACCCTGATTGCTACGACTTATATCCGAATCTCGCTACTGACTGGAGCCATGATGCTGGTTATTAGTGCTAAACGCACAATTAAAGGAAGAAGAAATGACTGAAACATTTGGTGCAAAATCGACCGCCGACGAGGTGCTTTCCGGCATTAATCTCAAGGGAAAGCGATTTCTCATTACGGGTGCATCGTCAGGCATTGGGCTTGAAACCGCCCGCTCACTGGTCTCGCACGGCGCGAGCGTCGTCGGCGCGGTCCGGAACCTCGCTAAAGCTGAGCCAGCCACTGCATCGGTTCGTGATGCTGCGTCCCCAGGAGGTGGCAGCCTGGAGTTGATCAATCTCGATCTGGCATCCTTGCAAAGCGTTCGTGCCTGTGCGGATAAACTGTTGGCTGACGGTCAACCGTTCGATGCCATCATCGCTAACGCTGGCGTTATGGCAACTCCGTTCGGTCGGACGATCGACGGCTTTGAAGTCCAGTTCGGGACGAACCATCTTGGTCATTTCGCCCTGATCAATGGGATCGAGCCGCTGCTCGCCGATAATGGACGGCTGGTCGTCCTGTCGTCGCTCGCGCATCGTGGTGCCGATATCGATTTGGACGATCCGAATTTCGAGCAGCAGGCGTACGATTCATGGGTTGCCTATAGCCGCTCGAAAACCGCCAATTCACTGTTCGCTGTGGAGTTTGACAGGCGGCATCGTGATCGCGGCATTCGGGCTGCTTCGGTGATGCCCGGAAACAGTCTCACGGATCTACCCCGCCATCTCTTGCCGGAGGATTTGCAGGGACTTTTGCAGACTGTTGACGCAGCGCGCACCGAAGCGGGTCTGCCGCCGAAAGAGTTGAAAGAAATTCCGCAGGCAGCCGCGACATCGGTTTGGGCAGCAGTCGTGGCGAATAAAGACGAGATCGGTGGACATTATCTCGAAGATTGTGCGATCGCACCGATTGATGACACGCCCAACCCGTTTGCCGATGGTGTCAGGTCGTATGCGCTCGACGCTAACAAAGCCAAGCAGCTTTGGGCGAAAAGCGAGGAATTGATCAGCGCTGCATCTTGAAGGTTATCGCGCACATCTAAACGCAATAATCCATTCCACTTTTGTACTTGGATGAACACTCACAAGAATGCCCGATTGACGTATAAGCGTTAATCACCATGCCTTACGTTTCCCGTAAACTCAACCAGGAAAACACCATGTCACAAAAACTCTCAGGAAAAGTTGCGCTTGTCACTGGCGGCACCAGCGGCATCGGACTTGCCACTGCCAAGCGATTTGTCGCCGAAGGTGCCTATGTCTTTATCACGGGTCGTCGCCAGACTGAACTTGATGCGGCTGTAAACGGGATTGGTAAGAACGTGACTGGCATTCAGGGCGATGTCTCAAAGCTGGCAGACCTCGATCGGCTTTATGCCACGATCGAGCAAGAGCAAGGCCACTTGGATGTGATCTTTGCGAATGCTGGTGGTGGCGAGCTCATCCCGCTTGGAGCGATCACCGAAGAACACTTTGACAAAACCTTCAACACCAATGTCAAGGGTCTACTGTTCACTGTGCAGAAGGCACTGCCGCTGATGCCAGAGGGCACTTCCATCATCCTGAATGCCTCAACTAATTCCATCAAGGGTATCCCAGCCTTCAGCGTGTATGGTGCCACCAAAGCTGCCGTGCGATCGTTTGCCCGCACCTGGACACTCGACCTCAAAGACCGCCAGATTCGAGTGAATGCGGTCAGCCCTGGTCTCATTCCGACTCCCGCTTACGATCTTCTCTGAGGACTCAGTGAAGAGCAGTTGAAAGAATTTGTGGCGAGCCAAGCTAACAATATTCTATTGGGACGAGCTGGCACACCCGACGAGATCGCCAAAGCCGTTGTCTTTCTCGCTTCAGATGACAGCAGCTTTGTCAACGGCATTGAGCTATTCGTCGATGGTGGCATGGCACAAATCTAAGATCGCTTCCTCGTTAAAAAGCACTACCCGATCGCGTATAAAAGTCCATCTATAAACTTCCCATCGAACAGAGTCGAAGGAGAAACACACATGCCACAGGAAAAGATGCCACAAGTCTCTGACAAAGAACTGATGATGAGTAACACGCTCATGATTCAGCCTGAGTACCGCGAGGAGTTCTTGATGGAACTCCGAGAGATCTTGCCTCAAGCCCGCCGTTTGGAAGCGTGCATCTCACTTGAGGTCGGTGAGGTCGCCGATCAGCCTGGGATGTTTGTGCTGTTCGAGCGCTGGCGTAACGGAAACGAGTACCTGAACGAAATCCTGCAACTGCCCTTCTACCAGCGGTACCTGGAACGCAGCGAACCATTCTACGCAGCTCCGCGAGCAGTTCTCGTCCTTACGTCAATCTAAATGGGTGCTGTGTCTAGAGCGGTCACCTAACAATGAAGCAAACGGTGTCAAGCCGCTAGTGCCGCGTTCGAGTTTCTTCGCCGCCGCTGATTTGAGCCGTTGGGCGTTTCGGGTAATGTGAGGTGTGGAACGGATGACGGATAAACTTGAGCACAACAAACAAACGGTCACGGCGTTTTATGACCTGATGTTCAATTAGTGTCAGCCTGCAGAAGCCATCGAGAAATATGTCGGCGATGTGTACATCCAGCACAACTCAGCGGTGGCCGACGGGAAGCAGGCTTTCATCGAATATTTCGAGAGGATGGCGAAAGAATATCCGGGCAAGTGCGTCCAGTTTAAGCGCGTCTTCGCTGAAGGCAATTATGTAGTTTTGCATTGCTACCAGTTATCCATGCTGGAGAATTAAGCAAGGATCAAAGAGCTCTAGGCATTGGAAATACTAGCTCGAATTTGTAAGATGAACGCATTTAGGAAACGTTAAAAAAAAGAGAACAATGCCGCATTGTCCTCCTTAAACAATTAAAAACTTTTTGGAAGAAATGGCAATCCGTCCAAACAAAATTTGTCAGCAGTTTTACGCCTCCGAACCCCTCAATAACAACTCAAGCAATTAGCAGGAGAACCTATTTATGCAAAATACTCCCCAACAAATGAAAGTAATGACTGTTGACGAGTTCGGTCATGCTGACAAGCTGACTTTGCACACCTTACCCTTGCCTACAGTGGATGCAGGCGAAGTTTTGATTCGCATCAAGATCGCCGGAGTCGGCATCTGGGATGAGATGGAGCGTGAAGGTGAGCTAGTGTATAACGAAGTTCACTTTCCGCGTGTGCTGGGCGGTGAATGTGCAGGCACTATTGTTGCGATTGGCGATGGCGTTGAACGTTTTGCTTTTGGCGACCGCGTTTACGCCCAGAGCTTCATGAACGACAAGGGTGATAGCTATGCAGAATACGTCGTCGTCTCTTCAGAGACGGTCGCGCCGATGCCCGATGGTCTCGATATGTTGATGGCGGGCGGGCTACCCATTGCTGGTGTAACGGCACTCAGCAATTTGCAAGTGTCGGGGACAGGCAACAAAACCAAATTGATGCTGTGGGGCGCGAGCGGTGGCGTCGGTCACGTTGCGCTACAACTGGCTAAACGCATGGGCGCGAACGTTTTCGCGATCGCATCGGGTGCAGACGGTGTAGCTTTGGTTAAGCAGTTGGGGGCGGATGAAGCAGTAGACGGACATAGCGACGACGTTGTGCAACGCGCCCGTGCCTTTGCGCCCGATGGCTTCGATATCGCGCTGGTGCTGGCGGGCGGCGATACCGTTCAATCAACGCTGAGTTTGGTCCGTCAGGGCGGAATGACCACCTTTCCTAATGGCGTGATGCCCGAACCTAAAGCACCCGCCGGTGTGGAACTCAAGAAAGCAAATGGGTTCGCCAACCCAACATTGTTAGACCAACTCAATCGATTGATCGGCATCGGTGAGTTTCAAGTTCACATCGCACAGACATTTAGGCTGGAAGAGGCGGCACAAGCGCAGTCAGCGATGAGACAGCACTATCTGGGCAAAATTGTGTTGCGCGTGAGCAGCGAATAAGAGCTGATTGAATTTCCAGCTTTTACAACAACTCTACTCTCAACAAATCTTGTACAGGATGAAAGCATCTTAAGAGGACCCTCAAAGAGTCAGGGAGATGCTGCTGCATTGCTTTCGGTAAACCACTAAAAAATTCTTGGAGAAAGTAGCAATATGTCTGAGCAAACGAACCTTGGCGGCACTTTTACGCTGCCGAACACCTCAATCACAGTGAAACGCATCGGCTATGGTGCTATGCAACTCGCGGGTCCGAATGTAATGGGTGCGCCACGAGATGTGGATGCAGCCGTTGCTATTTTGCGCGAAGCGATCGCACTTGGCATTAATCACATAGATACGAGCGACATCTACGGACCTCACATCACAAATCAGATTATTCGACAAGCTCTACATCCCTACCCCGAAGATTTGGTGATTGTAACCAAGGCTGGAGCACGTCGTCCTAAAGATGGATCATGGGTTCCTGCGATGTCGCGGCAGGATCTGACTGAGGCAATTCACGACAACCTGCATAACCTCGGACTCGATGCGATCGATATCGTCAATCTCCGCTTGATGGGTGACATGGGTGACGGTCACGGACTATCGGAGGGTTCTCTCGCCGAGCCGCTGACGACCTTAGCCGAACTTAAGAAGCAGGGATTAATTCGTCACCTCGGTTTGAGCAATGTCACGCCTACACAGTTAGCAGAGGCGCAAACGATCACGGAAGTTGTCTGTGTGCAGAACCAGTACAATGTGGCGCACCGGGAAGATGATGCTTTCATCGACGATCTCGCACAGCAGGGCATCGCTTATGTGCCGTTCTTCCCGCTGGGTGGGTTCACGCAGCTACAATCTTCGGTACTTGAAAGCACCGCCAAGTCTTTAGACGCGACACCGATGCAAGTAGCGCTGGCATGGTTGCTTCAGCGCTCTCCCAATATCTTGCTGATTCCCGGCACGTCATCGGTTGAGCATTTACGTCAGAATGTCAAAGCTGCGGCGCTGCAACTTCCGCAGCAAACGGTGGCTGACCTGAACGAGATCGCGGCAAAACCGTTGGCAGATCGCTTGAGTTAGTACTTTGAGCGGCGATCGCTCGTTGTCTAAGTGTGCAAGATGTCATTCACACGGTTCGCTGGACACGTGCGCAGGGACTGGGACTCTCTGTTCGAGGTGGAGGACACGATTTTGCCGGACGAGTTTTGTCTGAAGAATGGCGTCGCGATCGATTTGTCCCAGATGAGAGCCGTCACCATTAATCCGGACAAGCGCACAGCCCATGTTCAAGGTGGAGCAACGGCTGGCGACCTGATTGAGGCAGCACAGAATCTATGGGTTGGCGACAGCTACGGGAACCATTTCCAGCATTGGGATGGCTGGATTACTTTGGGGGAAGGCTATGGTCCTCTGACGGGTGCTTATGGACTGGGTGCCGATAACCTGCTGTCAGCACAAGTGGTAACTGCCGACGGGCAGCTTGTGGCCGCAAATGCCGAGAAGCATCCGGATCTACTTTAGGGACTGCGTGGAGGAGGAGGCAACTTTGGAGTCGTCGTTTCCCTGGAGTATCACCTTCATCCGCTCGCGACGGTGTTATCTGGTTTGCTGTATATCCTCTAGAGCAAGGAGGATTCAGAGCAGTGTTACGCCGTTTTAACGAGTTCATCGCAAACAGGGTTAGGCTTTTTAATTAAGGAGAAATCATGAAATCCAATCAAATCGCCGTCATAGAGCGACTGCAACAAGCACAGAACGCACAAGACCTAGAAGCGCTTTTAGCCTGCTTTGCACCCAACTTTCAGGGCAATCATCCACTCCATCCTGAGAGAGGTTTCGAGGGAATTGAGAATGCCCGTAAGAATTGGTCTGGCATCTTCCACGCCATCCCAGACTTTCACTCAGAGTTGCTCTGTTCGGCAGTAGAGGGTGACACGGCCTGGGCTGAGTGGTACTGGTTCGGCACCCATCGTGATGGTACGCAGTTTAATATGCGCGGCGTGAGTATTGTTGGTGTACAAGCGGATCAGATCGAGTGCATCCCAAATTTGCGATGAGTAGGAATGCTTAGCTACGTAGATAGCTAACAACGCTAAGCTTTGAGCAGTATAGCGAGGGATAGGGAAGCGATGGATGCATCTAAAGA
>NZ_JACJQO010000039.1 GCF_014696715.1 Pseudanabaena sp. FACHB-2040 | reverse complement strand
AGTTGGTAAATTAGCTCTTGGGCGTGGGCAAGAATTTCCATTGTTCTTGCAGAGTATTGGTTTCACGCCCTTTTCTCTCATGCATCCAAAGCCTGCTGCAAGATCTGAGTATAGATAACTTCTCGTCGGCCGGTATGAAATAGGTGTTGTTAGACCGTGCACGCTTGCCTCAGGGGTTCATAAGCACAGTGCGTTCCTAGAAATCTGTACAGTGCCAGATTAAATGACATTGAGGCAAATTCGTGTCGTTGACGAAATCTTCTTCTTCCGCTGATTCGTCTAGTAGCGAGTCTCCTTGAGATCGCGCCTGTCTCTGCCTCTCATGACACAGCCCCAAGCAGCTGACCCATCACCACGTGCTGACTCTCGAAGGCCTCTGCGCTGCTGTTCAGATATTGCTCCAGCGCCGCCGGCCTAGCATGGCCGGTAAGGCACGTAGGGAAATCCCGGCCAAGTGCAGGTGTGCCTCTTGGCTCTGCCGAAGACTGTGGGCACTGATCCCACAAGTCCCAGTAGCTCAGCAGACCGCCTCACCCATTCCTGCTACCTGGTGGTTTTTGCTTTGGGTTGCGCGGTCGCTCAGTCGTGCTTTTCTTAGGTAACAGTTTTGTGTTATTTTGCCCTTTTGTTACCTAAGAAAAGCTTGCCCTGCCCCAAAATTGTGGCCGTAGAAGGATCTGCTGAGCTCTTACCAATTCAAAAGGTTGAGATCGCACCTTGGGCAATCCAATTCGCCACCTGGAACCGAAGTATCTCTAGGGATACCCGAAGCAGTTCCGCCTACTGGCAGGCGAAGGACTCTAAACCAGCAGGGAGGGTCACCCCTCCCACTACGCACTACATATTGAAAGTTGGCGCTGACGTGCCAATTCATTTCACTAACGACCCCGGCGGCACCGCAAATCTAGCTCAACTCTTGACCGATGGCAGCCGTGAGCAGCGCACCGAAACTGCAGATGCTCTGCCCCAGCTAGCCGCGCAGATGGTCGTACGGGCCCAGTTTTTCGAGCTGGGGCTGCCCTCAATTCGACCGCCCTGGGCGCGGGTTCTACGGTATGGCAATGCAGGGGGGTAGCCGAAGGAGAGAAGTTAGCCATGATCAGGGCTCCTTTTAGCGGCTTAGGGGCAAGGTCCTTGTAGGTAGCTAGAAGCTGCTGCGTAGGTAGCCCCACCTGAAAATTGCTGGTCATGAACGACAAGAAAGTCTTTTTCTATCGTTCGATTTTTCTTCAACTGGTAACGGCACTAATCTGTTGGCAGCAGAATCCCACAGAATAAACTGGGCACAGCGGGGTAAATCGCTCAGCCGCAGAGTGGTTGTTCCGGTTAGCAGGTGATGATTAGCCTGATGACAGGCAGCCAAGTTGTAATTGGGAACTCGCTCAGAGAGGTGATGAATATTGTGATAGCTGATGTCTGCGGTAAACCAGCGAAGCAGGGATGGCAGTTCTAAATAGCTGCTGCCCTCAATTGCACCTTTTAAGTAGTCCCAATCAGCTGTCCTACTAGCATAGGCTCCTGCAAAATTGTGCTGCACAAAAAAGACACAAATGAAAATCGCCCCAGCTATGGTTAGCACCGTCGCGTAGAGGCTCCAGAACAAGATTGGCCCCACACTATAGCTCAGCATCAACCAGGCAAAGACAACCACCAGGTTATTCAGACCAATGTCCCAAAACTCCTCTTTAGTCTTCCAGTAGCTAGAGTGATGGGACTTAATCACCTCCCGGAGCCCAAGGAAACCCTTTTGCCTGAGCTGGTTTAGCCCATGAGCTATGAATTCAACAATTCCCAGAATCAGCGTCAGCCTTGGCTGAATTGCCAGGTAGAAAAATCCCCCAGGCAGGGTCATGATAGGCTGTCTCAAGAAACCATAGAGTTTTTGGTTGAAGGTGCTGAGTTGAGCAAACTCCTCGACAGAGAGAAAGTCAGCAATGCCGCGATATCGCTCCCAATCGCCGTTGGTTTTGTGGTGGTAGGCATGATCCCTTGACCAAGCATATTGGGGAATAGCATTGATTGCCCCCAACCCAAAACCGACAATTCTATTGAGTTGCTTAGACCGGAACAGCGAATAGTGGCCACAGTCGTGCATTAGCGAAAAGCAGCGTAGCTGAAATAGCACCATCAGAGTCACAATGGGGGGCAGTAACCAAAGGGAAATGGCAGCTCCTTTAATGGCTAAAATCCACAGTGCTCCATAGGGAATGACGGTATTGAGAATTTGATAGGTAGCCCGTAGATCATTGCTCCTCATGTAGGGGGTTAGTAGGAAGTCGGACTTGGTAACTGTGACGTTCATTGGGGTTGTCTGTGCTCTCGTCTAGGACTGGAGTGGAAGGAAAACAGGGGGAATTGGTCTGTGCTGGCTAAGCTAGGGCACCTGACGGCGGCAAGACGACGGTCTGAGAGCTCGCCCCAGGATCAATCGCAGTGGATAGACTCAGAGCTGTAAACTCCAGGGACGACGTTGAATTCCTCCCAGCGGGCGCACACTTGACAGTAGCAGGCAGGCGGAGCGATCGCTAGATTTTGCAGCCAACTCACCTCTGGCTGCCCACCGCTGCTGAGCACCAGCAGCAGGTCGCGTTCGGGGGAGTAAGTTTGCACCGCTGTGATCAGGCGCTCAATGCGATCGCTCGGCAATCCCTGGAGCCTAAGATAGGCTGGTGCGTTAACCAGGGGAACGAACCGAAGGCTATAGCACACCGCATCGCGACGCCAGTCGAGGGTGGCGCAATTCCCCACCACATCACAGACCACAAGCCCCCGCCCCTGGGTGGTGTATCCGGCCCAAGCGGCATGGCCCAGGGGCAAAAGATTCTCACGAATGAACAGCGGCTGCCAGTAGCCAGAATGACTTTGCCAGAGATCAGTGAGCGGCATCATAGATTTCCTCTCGTAGAGTTTGGGCGGCGGCTACCCTATTTTTTAGAGTGGGCACCTCTTCTTCCCAGCGGCGGGTCTTCGAGCCACAGTCGGGGTTCGCCCCAATTTGCTCGGTCGGCAAATTAGCGATGCCAGTGCGCATTTGCTTCACCTGAGCTTGCCAACGCTTGGTCTCAAGGTCATAGAGCGTGGTCAGCAGGGCATCGGCACCAGAGACCCCACTCCAAAAGGTTTCCAACGCTTTCTTCAGCTCCCGGCGTTTGTCCATGCGGGCGTAGCCGAGGCTCATGGTCTGAATGGCCATAAATGTGTCGTCCTGTAATTGTGAGTTTTCGTTTGTCCCAAGTCAGGTCGCTGGCCTAGGACAAACGACTCCCTAAGCGAAGCAAAATACTGTACCCGATGGGGGCAGCAACCTAAAGCAGGGTGCGATTCCAAATCAGAATCTGGTAAATACAGAGCACCGCCTTAAGACAGGGCTGATAGCCGCAATCTGATCCACAAAGCCGCAAGCAACTGTTCGGCCATGATGCCTGAGTAACTTCTAATCCCTAACATCGGAGCTTTGTGGGGACACTTCTAAAACAACACAATTGCGATCGCGCAAAGGCTGAAACAGTCATCATCCCTATCTCGCAGATGTTGTAGAACATGGGTGGTCATCGGCGGGTATTCTGACTTACGCGATTTTGGATTCTCGGTTTTAGAGCTGCGATTACCGTTGCTATGGAATCTAAACTTTGAAATCCAAAATCGGCTTACAGCTGCGGGACAACGGCAGATTTTCACTACTATCCGAACCGCCGCTCCAGTTCTCAAGCCTTTGAAATCGCATTCTGAGTTGTCCCTGATTGAGATCGCATCCCAAACCGCACTCTCTACCACCCACTTTGCTCCTACAACGCCTCTAAGCCCCTGCCCCTCTACACTACCTCCTAGCAAGCTACAGACTAATCTCGCCGCTCCAGATCTCAAGCTGTTTAGAGGCGCACTCTAAGTTATCACTGCTTCGCGATCACATCCTAGCTCGCAACCTCCGTCCATGCTGCACCACTAAGCGAAATAACGTACTTCTGGAGCCGCCCATGTCCCGCCCACTCGACCCCTCTTGTAGGGGTACTGTGCTTGGTTCAGCTCTATGAGCCAGCGCAAGGCGTATCTTCTCGGGTTGTCTTTCGCCGCCTCTAGGCTCCCTATCGCCAGGGTTGTCAGCAGCATCCACTTACTGCTGCTTCCTTCCTGGGGAATAAGCTCTGTCAGCACGCTCCTGGTCGTAGACCCACAGCTGCTGAGTACCTCCGCGCTGATCTAATATCACAATCGTTCCTTGAGCCTCAGCGCCGTCGAAGAAACTGGCCCAATCCGGCCGTTCTTGCCTGTCTACACCGTCTAAGGGTCTATCATCTATGGCGGTCGAATTACTTATCTCTGGTTGCTGTGCAATCTGCGGAGTATGTAGTCTATTACTAAGCTCTGCTGAGATAGGTAAAGTAAGCAATATCCCTGCACTACCTATGACTAAAGAGATAGGTAAAAGGAAGCGATGATTCATAATGCTATCTTGCTACGATAAAAGGCTTCGTTCTACGCATCAGCGGCAGCCCTGTCACCAGCGCTGCCGCTGATGCGAAACTCACGGAACAATTGCAGTCACGCGGATTTCAATCCGCATTGTGGACAGTCCAAGCGCCGCGACGCCTACCTGTGTCCAAATGGGGGCGTGGTTGGGCATGTAGTGGCGATATAACCTGACCATCACATCGTTAACCTCCGGGGGCAACCCACTAACATGGTAAGAATTGATGTGAACCACATGCTCCCAACCCGCACCGGCAGTGGCCAAGGTTCGCTCTACGTTCCGAAATGCCTGAGCAATCTCGTCCGAAAGTAATTCGGGAATTTGCAGATCGTCATCCCAACCACCTTGGCTTGATGTCTCCACTCGATTGCCAATTTTTACCGCTTGCGAGTAATGCAATTTATCCAGCATGTATTCCCCATAGCCAGGGGTGACAAAAAACTCGGGCTTATCCATGGTGTTTCTCTGTTCAGTACGATTGTCGATAGGGATTTCTAAATCCTTAGTTTTGGCACTGGGGTGGCTAGAGGAGGCAGCGATCGCCTTCTGCGGGAAGTTCAAGGTTGATGAGGTAGTTGGCAACGATCTCATTGACGCAGGGGTTGATGCTCTCTATGGCGACGGTGTGCCGCTCTCCCTCGACTGTGAGCACGGTGCCGCCGAGAGCCTCGGACAGACTGGCCCCAGCGCCGTACGGGGTGGTAGGGGCGACCACCCCGTACGGCGCCCACTGACTGGTATATACAACCAATGCCTCAGCCTATGGGGGCCAGCACGGCATGAACCGTCAGGTGGGCGATCATTGCAGTCTCTAGCCCGTAGCGCCAGAATAAATACCCCGCAACCCCTGCAACTAAAGAATTTTGGATCAGCAAGAACCCCACTAGGGCTGGGGTTAAAGGCAGTCCTAGGGCGATCGCATAGGGCAAGTGGGCCATAGCAAACACCAGGGAGGAGACGGCAAAGGCGACTACCACCCATCGAGCCTAGGGTTTGCCCTGGCGCTGCTGCCCAAATCGCTAGCCTAGCCATAGCAGCAGCGTCATAAATCCCCAGCGGATCAGAATTTCTTCGGTGATACCGCTGTAGAGAAATCGCACTAGCAGCGGGGTGGGCTCAGCCGCCCCATAGGCTGGTGGCAGCAGCGGGCGAGACAGCAGGGTAATCGCCGTCAGTAGTCCGCCGCTGATCAACCCGCCCACCACACCGGGCAACAGTTGAGGAACCATGGCTTGCCGCCACGATCGCCCAACGGCCAAAGCCTCTGCCCCTGGTGCCATTAGCCCTAGCCGGTGAGCCAAGAGCACACCTGTCAGCACCGCTACCGACACCAAAACCGTGGGCTGCACCAGCATCAGTAGCCTGACCACGGCGGCAGGTGGGGCACCCTCTAGGAGCAAGGGCAAAGGCAGCAACCCCAGGGTCATCACCACAGCCATGCCTGCCAACCACAGCAACTCAAACAGTTGCAGCCTAGAGTTCTTATGCTCAACCATGACTCTATCCTCAACTTCATTCTAGAATTGTTATCAAGCGTTCGCGAACTTATCGTCATAGGGTGCAGGTCGTCCCGTCGTCGGGCAGATTGATATTGATTAGGTAGTCGTCGATGCAGGCGTTTCCGGCGACGAAGACCACACCGTGCTGTTTGCCCTCGACGATGAGCAAGCAAACATGGTATTCCTACTCGTGAACCTATTGGTGCTGGGTCGTGCGTACAGCACGATTCAGCAGAGGATTTGGGTCAGCGGTCTCCCGTCGGCAGCGTGAAGCTCGGGGTGCCGAGGGACAGCTTTTCCGTGAACAACTGCCGGTGGAGCTCCAGCCGCGGTGCAGGGTCGCCGGGCGTTGGTGTGTCATTGGCCGGGTCGTCTAGGGCGAGTTCAAGCCGCGCGTCGCGGACGATGATCGTCTCGTAGGACGGCGTGTCGACCCAGTCGTTTGCGCTCGCAAACCCCGGCTGGATGGTGCCGATCTCGACGGCTAGCGCATGGCCGACGGGCAGCGTCCAGTCTGTCGACCGCAGCTCGAAGCTTGTCGTGCCGGGTTTCACCACCGCCACCTGCTGATTGAATATGACGGCGCTGCCATCGGGGGCAACGTCGTAGAGGTCGACCATGATGTTGCCGTAGCCCTCGATCTCAAGCGATACCCGCGGCGTGCCGGTAATGCGAACTGGCTGCCCAAGCGGCGCGGACCAGACGAAGAAGCGGTTGGGTGCCTCGGCTGCGGGGCCGGCGAGCAGGCCGTCGTCCAGATACGACCCGCCGCCAAGCGGGATGGTGGCGGAGTACTCCACAACCGGCCAGATGTCCTGGGCACGCCAGGCACCGGTACTGTCCTGCACAACGTAGGCTGGGTAGGCCACGGTCGGTTCGACGCCCTTGAGGTACTGGTCGTAGAAGGAGATCACCTCGTCGAACCAGCCCTCGCGGCCCATCTCCAGCCGCCCGTCCACAAAAGAGCGGTCGTTGCCCCGCACGTGCTCCCACGGGCCGAGCCAGCCACGCTGCGACCCCTGGTGGTTAGCGAGAAACTCCTCCATCGCCTCGGCTTCGGTACTCCACTCGAGGAAGCCCTGCGTGAAAAACAGTGACGTGTCGGTGCCCTTGGCCTGCTCCGCCAGGTCACGGGTCGTCCAGTGATCGGACTCGGGATCGGCGATCTGGTATTTGACCAAGTTGTCAAATTGGCAAAAGAAGCCTGGGGGCGTCTTCTCGTACTCGGCATTCGTCCGGTAACGCTCGTCGTCGTCGGGCATCTGGGGCAGCATGGCACTGGTGTTATAGATGTTGGGGATGCTGACAATCGTCGCGCGGGGGACGCCGTTCGAGCGGAAGTTGCGGTACACATCCCAGATGGGTTCCTGCGCGACGACGGCCTTGAGCGCGTCGTGGTTGAGGTTGTTGCCGATCAGGCCGGTGATGGCGTCGGCGGACTTGCCGTACATCCCGACAGCACCGGTAGACCAGGGCTGCGTCGCGGCCCAGTCGATTGCGGCCCTGACATCGGCCTCCACACCCGGCCCCGCAAAGTCCATGCATCCGGTCGAGCCGCCGAAGCCGCGCAGGTCCACCATGACCAAGGCGTAGCCGCGCTCGAACAGGTCGGCCCCTTCGATCAAGTCATTGAAGCGGTTGGAGGGGCCGGTGTGCGCGTGGTTTTCCAGTGCTATTTGACCGGAGTGCCCCAAGTACGGCCCGACCACCAGGATCACCGGCACCTTTTCGCCTGCGGCCAGTCCTTCGGGCAACAGAACGTCGGCGTGCAGTTCAACGTCGGAGCCGTCCGAGGACGGAAAGTAGTGCTGCGTCCAGGCCGCGCCTTGGGGAACGCGGTCGTTCTCGGCGGGCGTGACCGCGTTGTCGGCGGTGGCGACTGCAGCAGTCGCGGTCGCCTCTGGCGTGAGCGGCTGCGCGGCTGCGAACTGCCCGTGGGCATTAAGGACAAGCAGCAGTGCCCCGAGCAAGAGCAGGCTTCGGACGTAGGTTTTTCCTGTGTGCATGGGTTTCCTCCAAGCGCGCGCGGTTGGCGCGGCGTTGTATGTGCGTTCGACGTAATCGGGCGGATGGTTCGAGAACAAGCGAGTCATGGGTAGACACTCCTTTCGAGTGATGCTGGTTGTTCAGGACGCTCTGATGAGCACCAACACGAAGACCGTGGGCAGGTTGACGACGGCGTGGATGACGACGCCGAGCCAGACCAAGCCGCTGCGCCGAAACACCTCACCGGCGATGAGGCCAACGACTAGAGCCGCGGGGAACACCCCGTTAACGCCGTGGGCAAGGGCGAAGATTAGGGTGCTGCCCACGACGCCGACTAACGGGCCGTAGCGCAGCAGCGCGTTACGACTCAGTTCTCAACGTTAGGTTCCGCGCGCAGTTTTCAAACCTCTACATCAAAAATCAAACCGACGCGTACCCGGTCAATTATCTGTTCCGCACCGCACGGCGAGCGGCTGCGCGCCGAGCAGGGTTTCTAGCTCGATGGTGCGCCCGCCCTCACCCTCGACAAAGCGGACCACAAAACCCGTCAGCGGCTGGGAGGTCGCGATAAAGCGGTCTCCGCCCAGCGGAAGCAGTTCTACTGAGAAGCGGACCGCTTGAAAGCCGGACTCGAGCATCAGGGTGCGGCCACCAACCACGCTCACCTGGGTCGGCTGAGGATCCGCGAGGCTCTCATACGTGCCTGCCCAAGGCACCAACTCGGCCCGTTCGGGCTGGTAGGTGCGAGCTGCCTCCAGATCAGCCTTTCGGCTCGCGTTGTCTTGACCTAACACCTCGAGCTGCGCTTGCAAGATGGCGTTCACGTCGGGGCTGGAGCGACCGAGCAAGAGTTGGGCAACGTGCAGGCGCACGGTCTCAATAAAGATGTTGGCCCCTTCGGCATTCGCCAAGACGACCACGCCCGAACGGCTTTCGGGCAGCAGGGTCACGTTAGCCGTAAGGCCGTCCACGTTGCCGCTGTGCTGCACCAGCTTCTCCCCCAGAAAGCGCTCAACGCCCCAATAGAAGCCGTACTCGGCGTCCGTGACGAGCGCGGGCGGCACATCCTCCGGGCGCGCGGCCACCGCTTGAGCTCGGGCGGCGACGGTGCCCGGCAGGCTGAAGTCGGGGGCGGCAACCTGGCCTTTGTGCATCTCCATTAGGCTCGCTTGGGACACGAGTGGTGCACCGTCGCCGAGCTGGAAGCGCACGTAACGGGCCATCTCGGCGGCGCTTGCGTTAATCGCTCCCGCCGGGGCGTCGGCCTCGGAGATCAGGAAGTCGGTCGTTTGCAGGCCGTTGCGCACGTCGAGTACGTGCGGCAGGGCAACGTTATCTTGCCGTTTAAGCTCCTCTATAGAGAGCGTCGCCGTGCTCATGCCTAAGGGCTCGAGGATGCGCTCACGGGTGAAGTCTTCCCACGACCTTCCCGTGATTCGTTCGATGATCTCCCCGGCGATGATGGTGTTGACGTTGCTGTACACGAACACTTCACCTGGTTTACCGACCAGCGGGGTGGTGGCGGCGGCCTCGATGACGTCCGCGGCGGTGACGCTCGTGTCGAAAGTAGAGGCGTCGGTCCGCACCAGGCCGGTGGTGTGGCTGAGCAGGTGTCGGACCGTCGCCGTGCGGGTGGACTCCGGGTCGGAGAGCTTAAACTCGGGCAGGTAGGTCCTGACGGGCGTGTCGAGGTCCACGAGGTCCTCCTCAACGAGCAGCATCATGCCAAGCGCCGTGAACGACTTGGTGGTCGAACCGATGGCGAACTGGGTGTCGGGCGTGACGGGTGCTTCAGTGGTCACGTCACGGACCCCGTAACCCCGGACGTAGCTAATTTCGCCGTTTTCGACGACCGCGAGCCCGACGCCGGGAACGTCATAGGCGTCCATAATCTCCTTGACGAAGGTGTCGAGCTGAGCCGTGTCGAACGAAGGCTGGGCGAGGAGGGGAAAGCTTACAACTGAACTGACAAGGGCCGCGACGATAGTGAGCATCAAGTATCGAAACGTTCTGCGGGCGAACGTATACATGTGCATGGCACACCTCATTTAAACTTTGAATATGGTGCGGTGGGCGGGGTGTTTAAGGTGCTGCAGACCGACTAGTCGTAAGCGGAGTATAGTCAACGTCTCCTTAGACAGCCTTTCCTACCTCAGCCGCTGATCATCATCAGCAAAATTGCTTCCGACTATTAACTCTATGCTGTCGATTTCATCAGCTTGTGCTAGATAGGATTGTTTCAGCAACTCAGCGACTTCTTGGGCGATCGCAATCAGAGCATAATTAACGTTAGAGTCATGGAGAGAATCAGTCTGAGGTATACTCCCATGTTCAAAAACATTCTTGTGCTGTAATCTTGAATGCATCATGGGATTATTCTCAATGAAATGCTGATTTGTAATCAACTGGCTTAATGGCCATCGTCACTCCTCTTATGCGCACCCCATCCCTAGTGATCTCACTCGGTCTTGATCACAAAAGCCCTTAATTCGACCATCTTGCCGCCGCGAAAGCGCCAGACATCGCAGTACGAGTAATGATCCGCCTTCCCGTCTGCGTCCTTTAGTGTGATGTCGCCAACTGCCGTGACAAAATCGCCCTCAGCGATTAAGTTGGTGACCGTAAACTTTGGCGGCTCTATGTATGTCTCTGCCATATATTGGCGAACAGCTTCTTTTCCGTTAAGGGTCCTGTCCCCTACGAATGTCCATTTCGTGTCGTCAGTGCAGAACGACAAGAATCCTTCATAGTTGCCAGCAGCGTTCGCCGCATTTGCCGCTTCTAACGTGGCTTTGTTGTTGTTTGACATCTGAATTTCTCCTTTGTTCAGATGGATACTTTAACGGAGCTGTCTCTGCTGCCACTGATGCGAAACTCACGGAACAATTGCAGTAACGCGGATTTCAATCCGCATCGTTGGCAGCCCAAGCGCCGCGACTCCTACCTGTGTCCAAATGGGGGCATGGTTGGGCATGTAATGGCGATATAGCTCGACCATCACCTCATTAACTTCTGGGGGCAACCCACCAACATGGTAAGAATTGACGTGAACAACATGCTCCCAGCCCGCCCCGGCAGTTGCCAAAGTTCGCTCTATGTTCCGAAACGCTTGAGCGATCTCGTCCGCGAGCGATTCGGGAATTTGCAGATTGTCATCCCAGCCACCTTGACCGGATATCTCCACGCGATCGCCAATTTTTACCGCTTGGGAGTAATGGAAGTTATTCAGCATGTATTCCCCATAACCAGGGGTGACAAAAAACTCGGGCTTATTCATGGTGTTCCTCATGTAGTAGGGTTGACTCTATCTCGCGTTGCTGAAACGAGGTTGTTTCGGCCTCATCCGATTTAAACTCTAATGTTCAGAATTCACTTGCCATGTAATCACAATGATTTTTGCAAACAGTAAGACAAATATTAGCCGCGAAAACGCTCCTGAAATGGCTTCCATTGTCCAGTTCTGGCTCTGAACCTCCCAGATCATTCCAACAATATTCACTCCAATCCCTAACCAGGCTAGAATTACCGCTGAATTCCGTCTGCGATAGAAGCGGATCGTCATCTCCCGCCAAAATGGGAAAGTGGTGAGGAGACAAGCAATGTAGGAGAATCCTGCACTGACAAACAGGCCGGCTTGAAGACCCGAAGGCAGGTTTGGGTAGCCAAGCGCGATCGCTGTAAACAAACTCCCAGCGCGAGATACAGGAAAGTAAATAAGGTAAATCGTTTCATTTTCCTCCAACAGAGCTTATTCTCTGCACCAGACACACACGTACTGAAAGCAACTGATTGTAATGCCTCGACGGATCATTACTGGGTGGAAACTGTTACTGACTGCCAATCCGTATTCATCATCACTTGTGCCTTCAATCCAGTCGGGTGAAACAACAGTTTCAACATTGATCACCTGTATCGTTGTACTTTCGGCCCACTGATTGACAGCACTCACAACCTCAGAGAAAAATTCATACTAGGAATGCAGTTGCTACTTAAACGTCAACTGCTGAAGTTCCTTTTGATTCCAGTTGCCTAACCTAGCTGCAGCTTCATAGGTGCTTTGTAAGAACTCTAACAACGTCTGATCGGGTGATTCTGCCTCACGGACAGCGTCATAGGGCAATATAAATTCACCCAGTTCCTTATTGTAAAATGCAGCATCGGGACGAACCTCAGCCTGCTTAAACCCATCGGGTTCTGGGTACGCATAGGAAAAAAACGCTGGGTATGATAATCCGGCTCCGGGCCAGAATCCGGCGCTACTGACTTCCTGGGAGTAGGCTTCCTTTGCCACTACATCCGGTAAATTCGGCACCCCTCCCGGATGCTCCGGAGCCGATCGCCCCGAAAAGCGAGTCACTGCTAAATCAAAACTTCCCCAGAAGAAATGAACGGGACTAACCTTGCCGCAAAAATGTGAACGAAATTCTCGAAAGACTCGATCGGACTGTAACAGCACTCGCCAGAATCGATTGGCATAGTCTGCATCATAAGCAGCATGGGTTTCATCCTGCTCAAATTGAATCGGATCTGTAACTTCGTTCGGTTTGGTGTTAATGGTGATATGAAGATCGAGTGCTCTGAGCGTTTCCATCACGTTCTGGTAGAAATCAGCAACAGAGCGAGGGTAGAGAGCGATCGTTCGTCTTGCCCCTTCGCTTGTTTGAATCAGCAGCTCATGATCAATGAAATCGAAGTCGATTTGAAAGATCCGGCTACCATAGGGAATCGTGGAAGTAGTCAGTCCCCGAACGGTTAAATAGAGGGGAATATGCCAGGAATGATTAATCCACGGAGTTTGGGCCAATCGGATTTTGCCGATGATTTGCGTCCACATGTGTAGGGTGGCATAGGTATCCTGCCATGCGTCCAGGGGTAAACTCGGCCAAATATCTATTGGGGCAGGCTGATTTGACATCATGGTTTCCTCGTGAGTAGAAAAGGGGCGTGTATCAATAGTTCTTCTGTTGTTCGTCGGCAAAACACTACAGCTATTGTTCTCCCAATTCGGCTGAACTGATCACCGCGTGTCCGCTTTCTTCGTAATGATGACGAGCGTGTTGATTTTTAGACGAGTCGCAGCACAGCATTTTGCCGCAGGTTTGACAAATTCTTAAATGTACCCAGCGATCGCCAACGAGAAGGCATTCCTCACAGCCGAATACCGGGTAATTGGCTTTTGAAATCATAGTCTCTAGCGTCAGTTCGTTCAGATGCTGACAAGACAGGGAAGATTCCTGTGAATGTGCAAGATATGTATTTAGTTACCTGAAAAGTGATGATAGTTAATGCGCGATCGCAGCTTTTAAGGCAGACTGAGCATTTGCGATCGCCAGATTCCGAGCTTCATCCCCCAGGTTAAGGCTATCGGCATAGACGAACTCAATATCCGTTATCCCAATAAACCCAAAAATCAGTTTTAGATAGGGCGTTTGTAAATCATAAGCATGGGTCGAGCTACCTTCGGGGTAGGCTCCGCCTTGAGCCATAACGATCGTCATTTTCTTGTTGTGAACCAGTCCCTTGTAACCTGTTTCATCAACGGAGAATGTACGTCCCGCTCGCACAATCTGGTCAAGATAAGCTTTGAAGTTGGCAGGAATGCTGAAGTTATACATGGGGATACTGAAAACGTAGCGATCGGCTGATAAAAACTCGTCGATCAATTCGTCGGAAATTTGAATTGCAGCGGCTAACTCAGGCGTATGTTGATCGGACGGAGTAAACGCAGCCGCGATCCAGTCTTCGCTCACAAAAGGAACAGGGTAATGCCCAATATCACGGTAGGTGATGGTGTCGTTGGGATGAGTAGTTTTCCACTGGTTAATGAACTCTTTAGCGAGCGTGCGGGAGATAGAGCGATCGCCACGCGGACTCGCATCTAAATGGAGAATGTGGGTCATAGGATAAATCTCAGATTGTGAATGAAGATAGAAGCAACGCCAAAAGCCATTTGCGGTTGCTAGTCAATAAAAATGACGGTTGAATTTTCTGGCGTGAGTAAACTGTGGATGGTTATGGCTGAACGTTCCTCTAGATTGTGGTTTCGGCATGAGGTCAGTGTGCAAGACAACACCAAATTTCACCACTTAAGATCCGCAAGTTAAGCACAGGTTAAATTTTCGCGTCGTGTGCCCAAAGAGCATTCGCTTCACTGTGCGATCGCTCCTAATGCTTTCAACGTCGCTGCTTAAGCGTGCGTTAATCCAGTTGCACCTTGAATATTCATGCCTTCAAGCATGGAACCGTGCAATTTACTTGCTCGATCCATTTGCATGACTGTTTGCACAAATTCAATATAGGGGGTCGCCTTGAAGCTGTCGCCTACAACAAGTTGAATTTTTTACAGTGCAAATTGATAGAGTAACCATGCCATCGCAGAGTAGAAGGCTGACTCTAACTTAAGTTAGAATCCGAATTTGATCGAAAGTACATTCATACAACCAACCAACCGACCATCAATATCTGAATGCAAAATCCGGTAGCGATGTCCCACACCTTTGATGCGGGCGACGACCTGTTTGCCCCCCGGATGAAGCGGTTGGCACTACGAGCTATTGCCGTAAACCAACGACGACAGACCCTGGCTGCCTCAACGCTTCAGCAGTACGGCTCTCGATTCCGAGGCAGCCTGTGGGAGATCTTGAATCTGAAGCCCCAGTCCTCTGAGGGAGTATCTCTGCCTTCCAGGCTATTTCTTATGCCCTTGCCTCGCACCAGTCTGATTAGCTACCGAGTTGAGCAATTACAAGTCAAGGTATAAAGATCTACACAAGGAGCCTTATGTTCTGAAGTTTGGCAGGCGATATACTTTGGGAAACGGATGACAGTCCTTCATCGAGGGAGCATTCAATGATTACCCTGCCTGGAATTACTATCCACAGCAAAATCTATGAGAGCTTAGCTTCTCTGGTGTATCGAGGTATCAGAGAGCAAGATAACTGTGCAGTAATTGCCAAAGTTCTCAAGCAGGATTATCCCTCTCCTCAGGAATTAACTCGTTATCGGCAGGAATATGAAATTACTCGCTTTCTCAACATTGAAGGCGTAGTCAAGGCATACAGCCAGCAAGACTACCAGCGTACGCTGGTTATTCTTTTGGAAGATTTTGGTGGAGAGTCTTTAGAATGCTGGATGCGGCAACAATTAGACTTCTCTCCCATGCCGCTGTCGGTTTTTTTGAATATGGCGATCGCCATTACTGATACCCTAGGCAAAATCCATGCAGCTCATGTCATTCATAAAGATATTAATCCTGGCAATATTGTTTTTAATCCGAGGACTGGCGTTGTCAAAATCATTGATTTTGGCATTGCCACTCGCTTCAGTCGCACCAATCCCACATTCAAAAGTCTCCATCTTCTAGAAGGAACCCCCGCCTATTTGTCGCCAGAGCAAACCGGACGAATGAACCGGATGCTCGACTATCGCACTGATTTCTACTCACTGGGCGTAACCTTCTACGAACTGTTGACGGGACAATTGCCGTTTCCCACTAGTGATCTCCTAGAGCTAGTCCACTGCCACATTGCCAGACCACCGACTCCCCCACATGAATTAAACTCAACGATTCCCCAACCTGTTTCAGATCTTATTTTGAAACTGATGGCAAAGAACGCGGAGGATCGCTATCAAAGTGCTTGGGGCATCAAAGCAGATTTAGAACGCTGTGCCCGGCAGCAGGCAGAAGTGGGTTTAATTGAACCTATGCCATTGGGTCTGCAAGATGTTTCCGAGCAGTTTAACATTCCTCAAAAACTGTATGGGCAAGAAGCGAAGATTGCAGCATTATTGGCGGCGTTTGACAGAGTGGCAGGGAGTGAGGGAGTAGGGGAACGGGAAAGTGGGGGAGCAGAAGAAGACATTACCCTACCACCGCATCGTGAAATGATGCTGGTCTCCGGTTATGCTGGCATCGGCAAAACAGCATTGGTGCAGGAACTCCATAAACCGGTCACAGCAAACCAAGGCTATTTTATCTCTGGCAAATTTGATCAATTTGGGCGCAACATTCCCTACAGCGCCATTGTGAATGCTCTGCAAAAGTTAGTGCAGCAACTCTTGAGCGAACCGGATGAGCAGGTGGAAGTGTGGCGATCGCGTCTGCTCACTGCTCTGGGCAGCAACGGGCAAATCATCATTGATGTCATCCCCGAAGTTGAGCTCATCATTGGCGAGCAGTCGCCTTTACCCGAAGTTGGAGCAACTGAGGCACAGAATCGCTTCAATCTCACGTTTCAAAGATTCGTGCGGGCGTTTTGTGCAAAAGAGCATCCCCTAGTCATTTTCTTAGACGATCTACAGTGGATCGATTCTGCGACGTTGAAGTTAATCGAACTCATCTTACTTGATGAGCAAATCCAGTATCTGTTTTTGATCGGAGCCTACCGAGATAACGAACTAACTCCAACGCATCCGTTGGTCTTAACGCTAGAGAGCCTGCGAAACCAGGGAGCAGTATTTCAGAAAATCATCCTGGCTCCCTTAACGCTGGAACCGTTGACTCAATTGGTGGCTGAGACATTACATCACAATCCTGATACCGTTCGTTCCTTAGCCCAAGTCGTGTTGTGCAAAACCGAGGGCAACCCTTTCTTTGTTGGTGAATTTTTGAAGCTGCTGCATAGCGAAAACCTGTTAACCTTTGATGCCCAACAGTTGAGTTGGCAGTGGAATTTAACTGAGATTGAAGCTCAAGATATTACCGATAATGTGGTGGAGTTACTGCTGCGTCAGTTGCAGAAATTGCCGGAAGCAACACAGCAAATTCTCTCCATCGCTGCTTGTGTTGGGTCTGAGTTTGATTTGGAAACGTTGGCGATCGTTTGCGAAAAATCACCGAAAGCAATTTTTCAGGATTTATTAGAAGCAATACAAGCAGGATTAATTCAACCGCTGTCTGACTTGGATGAAGATTTGTTAGTTCAAGAGTATAAGTTTCTGCACGATCGCGTTCAGCAAGCGGCTTATGCTTTGATTGATGAATCGCACAAACAAGTGGTTCATCTCCAAATCGGTCGCAATTTGCTCAAAAAAACTTCACCAGAGCAACGATCCGATCGGTTGTTTGAAATCATCGATCATTTCAATCAAGGACTTGAGCTAGTCACTGCTCGATCAGAACGAACTGAAATTGTCAGATTGAATTTAATGGCAGGTCAGAAAGCAAAGGCAGCAACGGCTTATGAAGCAGCTTTTAAGTATTTCACTACAGGGCTTAAACTCCTCAATTCAGAGAGTTGGCAGAGTGAGTATTATCTCACCTTAGCGCTGTACTCAGAAGCAGCAGAAGCGGCGTATCTCCAGGGTCGCTTTGATGAGATGGAACAGTTGGTAGAAGTGGTACTCGCTCGTGCCAAAACAGTGGTTGACAAAGTACAGGTTTACGATAGCAGAATTCAAGGATATTTGTCACAGGGCAACTTGAAAGAAGTACTTAAAATTGGACTGCAAGTGTTGAAGCTCTTGGGAGTAATCTTACCAGAAAATCCAAGTGAGTTAGATGTTCGAGGCGGATTGGAGGAAACGGCTGCACGATTAGCTGAACGAGAAATTGAAGACTTGGTTAATTTACCAGAGATGACTGCACCAGAACCACTAGCAGCAATGTCAATCCTAGGGAGTATAGGGGCTGCTGCATTCATAGTATCACCAGCACTATTCATGTTGATTACTTGCAAAACGGTAAATTTATCAATCAACTACGGTAATGCTATCTGGTCACCACTGTATTATACTGCCTACGGATTTGTTCTATGTGGAGTTGTTCAAGACATTGAACTCGGCTATAAATTTGGTCAATTGGCTCTTAGCTTAGCGGAACAATTGAATACCAAAAAAGGCAAGGCTAGAGCATTACAGTTATTTAGTGGCAATGTTATGCAATTGAAAGTACATCTTAAGGAGACGATACCACTGCTGATTGAGGCTTATCAGGAAGGAGTGGAAACCGGAGACTTTGAAATCGCTGCTTATGCTGCCTATAACGTATGCTATAACTCGTTTTCTGCTGGCGAGGAACTCACCCAACTGGAACAAAAAACAGCAACCTATAGCAAAGCGATCAATCAAATCAGACGGGAAAGCCCCTCGATTTGGATTGCAATACTGTGGCAGACCATTCTTAATCTGTTAGATAGGTCTGAGAATCCCAGTCGCTTAGTTGGCCGGGTGTGTAATGAAGAGGAGGCGTTATCACACGCCCTTGCAGTTAAAGATGGAACTGCAATTCAAATGCTATATCTGTACAAAGTCATACTATTTTATCTATTTGAAGAATATTATCAAGCTGTACAGACTGCTATTTTGGCAAGGAAACATTTTGAAGAGGTGTCAGCAATAGCGGTTCTACCTACATTCTGTTTCTATCATTCTCTAGCGCTTTTGAGCCTATCGCTCGATGCTTCAAATTCTGAAAAAGTAGCTTGGCTAAACTGTGTTAACACCAACCAAGAAAAGATGCAGAAATGGGCAGAACACGCCCCAATGAATTATCTACATGAATTTTATCTAGTCGAGGCAGAGAAAGCACGAGTCTTAGGGCAGTTCTTTGAGGCTGAGGAACTTTATGAACGAGCGATCGCAGGTGCTGCTGAAAATGAGTATATCCAGGAAGAAGCATTAGCTTATGAATTAGCAGCAAAACATTATCTGGCGCGAGGTCGGGAAAAGATTGCTCAGACCTACATGAAAGAGGCGCATTATTGCTACGATCGCTGGGGCGCAACCACTAAAGTTAAAGACTTAGAAACTCGCTATCCACAGTTCTTTTCTCAGTCGTCTAGAGCCGCTTCCACATCAATTCCTATTACTGCTGAAACTATCACTAATTCCTTCCATACCACTTTAGATTTAGCAGCAGTGATGAAAGCTTTACAGGGGATTTCTCGTGAAATTGAACTGAAGCAACTGCTGCGATTATTGATGCAAACTGTAATTGAGAATGCTGGCGCACAAACCGGATATCTGATTTTAGAAAATTCAGGAGAATGGTCGATTGAAGCGGCTTGTGAACTCAATGCCGATGAGAATGCTTGTGCGACTCAGGTGTTACAGTCTATTCCAATTGCCGATCAATTGCCAGAGTCAATCATTCAATATGTGATTCGGACTCTGAAGCCTGTCGCCTTAAATGATGCGACTCGTGAAGATGCTTTTGTTAATGAGCCATATATTCAACAGAACCAGCCTCAATCTGTTTTCTGTTTACCGCTGCTGAATCAAGCCAAGCTGGTCGGTGTATTGTATTTAGAAAATCGGTTAACAGCTGGAGTATTTACACCGGAGCGATCGCAGGTCTTGCAGCTATTATCGACTCAAGCAGCGATCGCCATCGAAAATGCCAACCTTTACTCAGAACTGCAAGCTAAGGAAAGCAAGATCACCCAGTTCCTCGAAGCGATTCCGGTGGGAATTGCGATCGTGGATGCGACGGGTTGCCCTTATTATGCCAACCAATGCAGCAATCAACTCCTGGGCAAAGAAACTGATACTTCCATAGCACCGGAGCAACTCTCAGAGGCTTATCAGCTTTATGTAGCGGGAACGGATCAAATCTATCCACCGGAGAGCCTGCCTAATGTGCGGGCATTAAGGGGCGAACGCATCAGGACTGAAGATATAGAAATTCGTCGAGATCATGTCTCAATTCTAGTTGAGGCGCGGGGAACACCAGTTTTTGATCAACAGGGCAATATCACTCATGCGATCGCTACCTTTCAGGACATTACAGAGCGCAAACAAGCCGAGAAACTTCTAGCCGACTACAACTGCACTTTAGAGCAACAGGTCGCAGAACGAACTGCTGCGTTACGACAAAGTGAGGCCAATTACCGCAACCTGCTACAAACCGCGAATTCTGTCATCATTTGCTATGACACGCAAGGACGAATTCGATACATCAACGATTATGGGGTAAAACTTCTTGGCTATGAAGAACATCAGATTGTAGGGCGAACCTTATTTGAAACCATCATTCCAGACATCGAAACCTCTGGACGCGATGTGAGACCCATGGTCCACGATTTACTTCGTAATCCTCAATCGTACCCGCAAGGCGAGAGTGAAAACCTGTGTCGAGACGGTCGGCGAGTTTGGATGGCCTGGTCGAATCAAGCTATCTTCAATGAACAGGGAGAGGTCGTTGAAATCTTATCGGTTGGCAGTGACACCACCCAGCGTAGGCAAGCAGAAGAGGCATTACAACACAGTGAAGCTAAGTTCCGCAATATCTTCGAAAACTCGCAGGTTGGCATCTACCGAACCCGCACCTGTGATGGATTAATTCTCGAAGCCAATCAACGCTTTGCCAATCTGTTTGGCTTTGATTCACCAGAGGAGGTGATTGGGCTGAAATACACTACAGACTGTTATGTGAATCCCAGCGATCGCCAGCAAGCTATTGAATTGCTGAAGCGTGATGGTGAACTGCAAAACTTTGAAGTGCAACTGCGAAAACGAGATGGGACATTGTTTTGGGGGCTTTTCTCTCTTTATCTGAATGCAGACGATGACTACACCGAAGGGGTGATTGCGGATATTAGCGATCGTAAGCAAGCAGAAGCAGCCCTACAAGCCTCAGAGACAAAGCTACGGACTCTAATTGAGGCAATTCCCGATCCATTGTTTGTAATGTCTGCTGAAGGGCGACTTCTTGAAATAGTGGTACTGGAACCAAGTCTGCTATGGCAACCCTTTGAGGAGATGATTGGTCAAACCATGCACCAACTCGGAAAAGCACAAGCTGATGAATTTCTAGGTTATATTCAGCAGGTGCTAAGAACCCAACAAACCCTCACAGTCGAGTACAGTGTGTTTTTAAATGGACGAGAAGCCTGGTTTTCGGCTCGCATTGCCCCAATCGACTACGATAAAGTGATTTGGCTGGCGCGAGATATTACGGCTCTTAAGCAAGCAGAAGCCGCTTCAATTTTGGAAGAGCGCAACCGCATGGCGCGTGAAATTCACGACACACTCGCTCAGGCGTTTACAGGCATTCTGGCTCAGGTGGGAGCGGCAAAACAGGTGCTAACGGATGATGTAGAAGCTGCTCAGGCACACCTGGATCTGATCAAAGAATTGGCACGAACGGGACTGACTGAAGCGCGGCGATCGGTTGTCGCGCTCCGTCCTCAGCTTTTGGAGGAGGGCAGTTTACAGAGCGCTCTACATCGTCTCGTCGCTCAAATCAGAACTGCCGCAATGGATACCACTCTACATTATGAGATTGAGGGTGCAGTGTATTCTCTACCCGCTGAAGTGGAGAATAACCTACTACGGATGGGGCAGGAAGCATTAACCAATGCGATTAGACACGCTAATGCTGACGAAATTCGAGTGGAGCTAATCTACGAGCGTGACCAGGTTTGCTTGCGTGTGCAAGACAATGGACAGGGCTTTGGAGTTGGCAGTATTCCAGCCTTTGAGGGATTTGGCTTACTCGGCATGAGCGAACGGGCAGAGCGCATCGGCGCACAACTGACGATTAGGAGTCAACCTGGACAAGGAACAGAGATTATCGTCACCGTCAACCCTTGAGCGAGCATCACGATGAGCCAAGCCACGACTATTCGGGTTTTGATTGCGGACGATCATGCTATTTTTCGGCAAGGATTAGCCACGATTATTAATCGTGACCCAGACATGAGCGTGATTGCCCAAGCCGAAAATGGGGAACAGGCGATCGCGCTATTTGAGGAACACCAACCGGATATCACGCTGATGGATCTCCGCATGCCGGAAGTAGAAGGAGTTGCCGCCATCGGTGCAATTTGTGCTGCTGCTAAATCGGCTCGGATTATTGTACTGACAACGTATGATAGCGACGAGGATATTTACCGGGGGTTGCAGGCAGGCGCAAAAGGATACCTGTTGAAAGAAACTGAACCTGACGAGCTTCTAAATGCGATTCGTACCGTTCATCGGGGTCAGAAGTATATTCCGCCCGATGTGGGAGCAAAGTTGGTACAGCGGCTCAGCAATCCAGAACTGAGTGAACGAGAACTGGCGGTACTCCGCTCACTGGCACAGGGGATGAGCAATGCCGATATTGCGGCTGCTTTGAGCATTGGTGAAGGTACGGTTAAATCCCATGTCAATCGGATTTTGAACAAGTTAGATGTCAGCGATCGCACCCAAGCTGTGATTGTTGCCGTTAAGCGCGGCATTGTCAGTTTGTAGGATGTACTTTCGATCAAGTTCGGATTCTAACTTAAGTTAGAGCCAGCCTTCTACTCTGCGATGGCATGGTTAATCTATCAATTTGCACTGTAAAAGATTTAACTTGCTGTAGGCGACAGCTTGAGGACGGCCACCTATATTGAATTTATGCAAACAGTCATGCGGTCAGGAGATAAATCTATGACCTCTACTTTCATCGCTACAGACTCAACACTACGCCAAGGCGATTCCGGTGCTGCTGTTACTGAGCTACAACAATTGCTCAATGCGAAAGGAATCAACATTACAGTCGATGGAATCTTTGACGATGCGACGTGAGTCGCAGTGGTTCAGTTTTAACAGCAGAATGGTCTTGTTGCAGATGGCATAGTTGGTACTCAAACTTGGCAAGCCCTTCGTCGAGGTAGCAATGCACCCATTCAACTGACGGATGCCGCCGCTTACTACGAGCCATCGAACTACCCTTATCAACAACAGGCATTTGACTGGTTGCAATCCCAGACTTCTAGATCAGCGCTAGAGGAATTTGCCCGTCGCTGGCGAAACCTCCGCTAACGCAGCAATCCCTGATCTCAAGACGCTGGGAATGCGCTAAATCACAGGGTTCTTCTCAGCTTTTATTGCCAGGTTTCTTGCTTCAATGGTCTGCCTGACTGCTCTCCCTTTCTTGATCGCACAGGCACATGGATAGAAGCCGCTTAAGATCTTTACCTTTCGGTATCAGACTTGCGATTAGCACCGAGACGCAATTCTGAAGGAACCGGAGCGTACCTCAATAAGGAATTCATCATGCAATATCTTTCACAGGACTTAATCCTTCTTGCACTCAATCCCCAAACTGGAAAAACTCGCTTCTCTTGGTACTCTGCGCTCGACTATGGCTTGGTCGGTTCTTTGTTACTAGACTTAGTACTGCAAGGCAAACTTGAGATCGACGACGACAATCGTGTGATCGGTGCGATCTCAGGCAACACAGGCAATGAATTCTTAGACCAACGCCTCAGTGAGGTTCTAGCATCGACTCGTCCTCGAACTGCAAGGTTCTGGGTGACTCGTTGGAGACGAAGATACAGAGGAATTCAAACGGTTGTGTTGCAGAACTTAATTGATTTAGGTGTTTTAGAACGCCAAGAGCAACGCATTCTTGGACTGTTCCCAACGCAGCGATATTTTCTAACCGATGAATTCATTCAACGCGAGATTGTCCAGCAAGTTCGTGCAGCCGTGCTAGAAGGCATTGGACTGGATTCTCGGATGGCAGCATTGATTAGTTTGATGCAAGCCTCTCACCTGACCGATGCGGTGTTCAGACCTGAAGAACGTCCTGAAGCGCGATCACGAATTAAGGCGATCGCAATAGAGGAGCTGGTCGGTCAAGCAATTTCAAAAGCAATTTTCACCATTCAAGCAACGACTCTGGGTGCAATCAATGGCGGATGAAATCGTTAGGAGTTGTATAGAACAATAGCTCGGAAATTTTTGACAGGAAAGCTTTTCTGTCAGAATTGTCTAGAGTGTTGCTGCTTGATTCAAACGTAGAAAAATGAACGACGATCGTAGTCACGGTCCCTTACTCGTACCCCCTTCAACCCAAGATTGGATGCAAGGCGTGCTGAGTGCAAAGGTCGTGCTGGTGATGTATGGAGACTATCAAGACCCTAGAAGTGCGGACGTTTACAAGCTGATTAAAGCGATCAAACGAGAACTTAGTGCTGCTTTTGGAGAAGATTATTTATGCTTCATCTTCCGTCATTTTCCACAAACACAGATTTATCCCCAGGCTCAACGGGCAGCCCAGGTCGCCGAAGCCGCCGCTGCCCAAGGAAAGTTTTGGTTGATGAGCGATGCTTTATTTGACCATCAAAAAAGGTTGGAGAACGGTTATCTTGTCGAGTACGCCAATAATTTAGGGCTTGATATTCCCCGGTTTCTCCAAGAGTTGTCTAAACAAGTGCATGTCGCTCGCATCAATGAAGACATCGAAGGCGGAATACAGAGCGGAGTAACGACTGCCCCAGCCCTGTTTATGAATGGAAGTCGGTATATCGGGCACTGGAACACGACGGAGTTGATGGCAGCCATGATTGCTGCAAGTCAATAAGCTCCCCGATCCCTAATCCCAATTCACATTTGACTTGTTGGTTAGTGCTAATCAGCGATCGAATGCGCGATCGCTAGTTTTTACCTGTTTTGTTGAACAACTTGCCAATTTTTGAACCATGCTAACAACCACAAAGCCAACCGTTGAAGCCAATTACAAAGGCTTAACGCACACCCGATTGCAGCAAGTACTTGACTATATTCAGATTCATCTCGATCGAGAATTATCACTGGCTGAACTTGCAGAAGTGATCAACGTTAGTTCGACTTATTTTGCGAGTTTGTTTAAGCAAGCAATGGGGATTTCGCCCCATCAGTACGTGATTAAACAGCGCGTGGAACGAGCAAAAGTAATGTTGAAGAAGACAGATTTTGCGATCGCAGACATCGCTCTACAAGTCGGCTTCTCCAGCCAAAGCCATCTGACACAACAATTCAAGCGCATTACGGGAATGACCCCAAAACAGATTCGCTAACGTCCAAGCGCTACATACACGCACGAGTCAAGGAGACAAAGATGAAGATCAACGCAATTAAAGGAAAGCAGGGAATCGGAACGGAAGTGCAAGATGCGACTTACGTAGAGGCCGCCCGGTGGGGTAAGCATCGGGGGTGGCGGTATGTTCTGGGATTAGTAGTCATTTTCTTTGTGGGGCTGGTGGTCGGCGGCATCGCCACCCCCCGCATCGCGTTCCTGTTTGGCGGTCAGGAGGGGCTTGCAGCGTTCAGTCGGCTGGATTATGCCGCATTCGGTCCCGTGGGGGGCTTCGTTGCGGTCACGGCAATTTTTCCGTTCTTCCTCGCGGGAATCTTGATCGCCGTCACCCTCGTTCACCGTCGCCACCCCCGAACGCTGATCACGGCGCAGGAGCGGATAAGTTGGCGGCGTGTCGGTCACGGATTTGTGGCGTGGTTCGTGCCATTCTGCCTGATCGGTGGGCTGGGGCAGTACCTCTTCTATCCCAACACCTTCTCTTTCAACTTCGACCTCGCAACGTTCGCACTCTTCGTCCCGCTGGCGCTAGTCTTTACCGCGATCCAGACGACCACGGAGGAGCTTTTCTTTCGCGGCTACATTGTGCAGGGCGCGAGCCTTGTTTGGACGAGCCGCGTGTTTCTGGCGCTGGTGCCAGCCACGATCTTCGCCCTATCGCACCTGCTCAACCCGGAGGCAAGCGCGGGCGGTTGGCTCACGGTGTTCTTCAACTACTTCCTCGTTCCGGGTCTGGTGTGGACAGTGGTTTCGTTGATTGACGGAACCACCGAACTCGTCATCGGCGCACACTTCGCGAACAACATCGGCGGCGTACTCCTGTTCAACGTGGCTGGAAGCGCCGTGAACGCACCGGCTCTGTTCACAATCAGCAAATTCCATGTAACCTACGCGGCGCTATCAATGCTGGTTGTAGTATCCGTGTTCCTGGCGATCGCCTACAAGGTATTCAAACGCGACAAGGCATCCGAACCCGTTTTCCAGAGCGATCGGATTGGTCGTCGGTGATCTCGTCAGTTCGTTGCTGAAGGTCAATAGCAAACATGCAGTAGCAGTAATGGGGCTAACGCGATCGGCAGCACTTGACTATGCCAAACAGGGTATTCGGATTAATGCGGTGAATCCTGACCGATTGCAACTGACCTCATAGCTCGTGCCGCCAACCAGTAGGGCATCCCGTCCGATGATCTCGGGTCTATAGTTCCAATGGGTCGGATCGGTCAGGCAACGAAAATTGCTCAAGCGGTGGTGTTTCTCTGCTCTGATGCTGCCAGCTACATCACTGGGCAACCGTTTGCGATCGATGGCGGATATACGGCGAGTTAGCTTAAGTTGCTGACTTACTGTCTAGATGGCAATTGAAATTTCTGATTAAGGCAATATGGCAAGCATTCTGCATATTGATTCAAGTCCACGGGGAGAGCGCTCCAAATCTCGCAAGTTGGCAAAGAAGTTTATCGATGCGTGGCAAGACTTACATCCTGATGACGTGATCATCTATCGTGATTTAAGACAAACGCCAGTTCCTCACGTCACCGAAGACTGGATTGCGGCTTCTTTTATTGCGCCAGAAGCACTGACTTCAGAAATGGCTGAACTGTTGAAGTTTTCTGATGAGTTAGTGGATGAGTTTTTGGCAGCCGATCGATGTGTTTTCAGTGTGCCAATGTACAACTTCAGCATTCCGTCCAATTTCAAGGCCTACATTGATCAAGTGGTTCGTGTGGGTCGCACATTCATGGAGGAGAATGGTCAAGTCAAAGGACTTGCGAACGGTAAAAAAGTTTTGTTCATCACATCGCGAGGCGTTGAGTTTGAAGCAGGGTCTCCTTACGAAGGATGGGATAGTCAGGAACCTGCGCTCCGGTATGCTTTTCAATACATGGGTGTGACCGACATTCAGTTCATTCATGCCAATGGTCTAGATATGGGAGACGAGGCACGAAAACGGGGGCTAGACGAAGCAAAATCTAAGATTCAAGAGCTAGTTAATGGCTGGTAGCACTAGTCAGCGAATCAGTCGATATTGATGTTATTGGAAAACGGACTTAGCGATTACTCTGAGGGAACTTGCTTCGCAAACCATAGACATTGCCTTACAAGTCGGTTTCTCCAGTCAAAACCATCTGACGCAACAGTTCAAGTGCCTTACTGGAATAACCTCCAAGCAGGTTCGCTAATCCTATAAGAATCTGAAAGAAGTTCAGCGTTGACAATCATTACACTCAAGTTAGATCAGACAAGAATCCAATGCAGCTTACGTCAGACGTACAACAACAAGATTGGCAAGCGATCGCAGTAGGCAAGTAAAACGCCAACAGCAAGCAAAGGTACGTTCACTTGTATATTTCACTCGTTAACAATTTCTCAAGAGATTAGCATGTCTATTAACACGCTTTTCCAACCCTTTAGCTTTAAGGGATTGAAGCTGCCGAACCGAATTGTGATGGCTCCAATGACGCGAGGCTTTTCACCTGATGGCTATCCAACGAAAGACGTAGCAAATTACTATGCAAAACGTGCTGCTGCTGAAGTCGGGCTGATCATCTCCGAGGGGACGGGTATCGCACGACCCGCATCGCTAAACGGTGTTAACCTTCCCCGCTTCCACGGTGAGCAGGAGCTTGCTGGCTGGAAGCAAGTCATTGATGCAGTCCACGCTGCCGGAGGATTGATGATCCCGCAGCTCTGGCATGTTGGCGCAGTGCCATCCCCATACGGCGACGATCTACCCGTTGACCTGTTTGAAAGTCCTTCGGGTCTAAATAGTCCTGACCAGCCGTTTGGGAGAACGATGACTGACACAGACATCGCCGATACGATCGCTGCCTTTGCCAGTGCAGCGGCGGATGCAAAGCGGCTGGGTTTCGATGCTGTTGAACTCCACGGGGCACATGGCTATCTGATCGATCAGTTTTTCTGGAAGGGCACGAACCATCGCACCGATCGATTTGGAGGTGTGACGCTCGCTGAGCGCGGACGTTTCGCTGCCGAGATTATTCAAGCCGTCCGTGCAGCAGTCGGTTCTGACTTTGCGATCATCCTTCGCCTGTCGCAATGGAAACAACAGGACTACACTGCCCGCCTTGCGAATACTCCAGCGGAGATGGAGGAGTGGTTACAACCGCTGGTGGATGCAGGTGCAGATATATTGCATTGCTCACAACGCCGTTTTTGGGAGCCGGAGTTCGACGAATCTGAGCTAAACTTTGCGGGCTGGGCGAAGAAGTTGACAGGGGTTCCCACCATTACCGTAGGGTCGGTCGGTCTCAACGGCGATTTCATCAGAGCTTTTAGTGGTGAAGCATCACAGGCTGCGTCACTTGATGAATTGCTGCGTCGGCTGGAGCGCGGTGACTTCGACTTGGTTGCAGTTGGACGTGCGCTGCTGCAAGATCCGCAATGGGCTGTAAAGATACATCAAAACCGTACCGCTGATCTCATGAACTTTAATCCCTCAGCGTTAGCAATACTCACTTAAAAGCGCTGGTTTGAATGTCTGATCCTCTCAACTGATCGTTTCAACCGAATTAGCGATCGCATTGGGCAAGTGTAGGGGTGATTATCTATCAAGTCCTTTATCGCTAAAAAGGTTCTAATATGTTTTCTAGACTGATGATAGCGGTTGCAACCACAGTGCTAACGATTGTGACCTCTTGTCTTTTTCCAGCGGTATCACTGAGCAAAAGCGCGATTGCTCAAGTGCCAGGTATCTATCCATTCAAGTTAGGTGATTTCACAATTACAGCCTTGAGCGACGGCACACTCCCCCAAGATCTACATACGCTGCTGTCGAATACGAACCCAACAGAAGACGATCGCAATCTACGGCAAACTGGATTGTGCCTTTAACAATGCTGGCATCGATCTTGTTGTGACACCGTTGCATGAACAAGCGATCGAGGATTTTGACAAGATCCTGTCGGTCAATGCACGAGGACTATTCTTGTGTATGAAATACGAAATTCAGCAGATGCTAACCCAAGGCGTAGGCGCGATCGTGAACAATTCGTCCACCAATGGTCTTGTTGCGTTGCCAGGAATCTCTCCCTACGTTGCCAGCAAACACGCGGTGATGGGGCTGACACGCACTGCCGCACTTGACTATGCCAAACAGGGCATGCAGATTAATGCTGTTAATCCCGGTTCCATTGCGACTGATCTAATGGCTCGTAGCGCTGACCAGATAGGCATAACGTTCGATGATCTTGGGTCTATGGTTCCGATCGGTCGGATCGGTCAGGCAACGGAAGTTGCTCAAGCGGTTGTGTTTCTTTGCTCTGATGCTGCCAGCTAGATCACGGGACAACCCTTAGTGATTCTCCTGTAGGAGAGGCTACGCCAACGATGGTGGATATACAGCAAGTTGATTGAAACAGTTCTATCTAGAACATGAAACTATAGCCCTCTACACACAAGGATATGGCGATGCGTAGACTCGTGAGTTCACCAGATGCCGTTGGCAACCTCACCTTTCAAGACACTGAAGTTCCTACTCCGAAGGCTAACGAGTGCTTGATTCGCGTCAAGGCATTTTCGATGAATCGGGGCGAACTTAAGCGATCGCAAGATGATCTACTGGGCACTCCGATTGGCTGGGATGTCGTTGGCGTTGTTGAACAAACAGCGCAAGACGGCAGTGGCCCACCCACAGGGACAAAGATTGTTGCCCTCTCCATCCGCTCAGAGGGCTGGGCAGAATATGTAGCAATTCCGACTCGCTTTCTGGCTATTATTCCCCAGAGCGTATCAGATACCGATGCCGCCACACTGCCCGTCGCGGGGTTAACAGCACTGTATGCAGTGGAAAAGGGATCTCGTTTACCAGGAAGTCGAGTGTTGATCACAGGGGCAACAGGGGGAGTGGGACTCTTCGCCATGCAGCTTGCTCAGATGATGGGAGCTAGCGTCGTTGCCCAAATTCGTCAGCCAGTGCAAAAAGCATTTGTGCGAGATTACGGCGCAGATGAAGTGGTGCTAACCGAAACCGGGCAAGAAGCCAAGCAGTTCGCGCCTTATCGACTGATCGTTGATGGAGTAGGAGGTGAATTGGTCGGGACGCTAACTGCGTTTTTGGCTAAAGGAGGCACCTGCGTTTGTTATGGCAGTAGCAGCGGCAATGAGATGAAGCTGTCCCTACCAGACTTCTATTTCGAGAATGGAGGACAGCGCACGCTTTACGGGTTCACGCTGTACACCGAAGTAGAGATGGAAAGTGCTAGTTCTGGGCTGGCTCGTCTACTGAGGTTAGTTAAGCAGGGGCGGCTCAAAACGCACATCGATCGAGCAGTTTCATGGCGTGAAGCAGGCGTAACAGCGGCTGATTTGATCGGGCGCAGATTTTCAGGTAAGGCTGTGCTGCATGTGGACTAATTGTTGTTCATTGGCTGAGTTATGTCGGCCACACAGGAATAGATTATCGCTGAGCTTTATTTGCAGAAAATGAAACGATTTACCTTGTTTACTTTCCTGTATCTCGCGCTGGGACTTTGTCTGACAGCGATCGCACTTGGATACCCGAACCTGCCTTCGAGTCTTCAAACAAGCTTGTTCGTCAGTGCAGGAGCCTCCTACATTGCTTGTCTCCTCAGCACCTTCCCATTTTGGCGGGAGACGACGATCCGCTTATACCACGGGCGGAATTCAGCGGTCATTCTACCCTGGTTGGGGCTTGGAGTGAATGTTGTTTTGATGATCTGGAATTCTCAGAGTCAGAACTGGACGATGGAAGCCATTTTACAAGCGTTTTCGCGGCTAATAGTTGTCTTACTGTTTGCAGAAATCATTGTGATTACATGGCAAGTGAATTCTGAACATTAGTATCTAAATCAGATGATCCTGAAACGAACTCGCTCTTCACCATAAGAATCTGGAAGAAATCAAGCATTGGAACTTAGTACGCTTCAGATCAATGCAACGAAATTAATGCTAGGAGAAGCACAATGATACTTCAAGATAAAGTGGCATTAGTTACTGGTGGAACTTCAGGAATTGGTCGTGCAACTGCGGTCGCCTTCGGTGATGCTGGAGCAAAGGTAGTATTCTCAGGCAGACGCAACGCAGAAGGTGAAAAAACCGCCAAACTGATTCGCGAAACAGGCGCTGAATGCTTATACGTCCATTGAAACAAGTTCACTAACATCGCAAGAATCTGACAAATCATTTTAAGAATCTGAAAGCAGTCAAGCATTGGAACTCAAGACAATTTAGATAGATAGAAGCAGGAGTATTTAATCATGGTCAAAGAGCAAACTGTAGACGGACAAGCAAATTTACAAGCAACTACCAATTTGACACCAGCCCAGGAGTCTTTGCAAGCACTTTGGGAAGAGCATCTGCGACACGAGTTTGTCACTCACAGTACTGAAGATGCCCTCGCTACGATGGTTGAAGATGCTCACGTTAACCACATCCCGGTAATGACTGGGGGGGTCGGGAAACCAGCACTGCGCGAGTTTTATTCCAAATACCTCATTCCACAGATGCCGCCGGACATGGAGTTGACCCCAATCTCGCGCACGATCGGAACGGATCAACTCGTGGATGAAATGGTGGCTACGTTCACTCATACGATCCAGATGGACTGGATGCTACCTGGCGTTGCTCCAGCCGGGAAACGGGTGGAAGTGCCAGTAGTTGCGATTATTCGGTTTCGTGACGGCAAAATAGCCCACGAACACATTTACTGGGATCAGGCAAGTGTATTGGTTCAAGTCGGCTTGCTCGATCCGGGTACACTTCCCATCGTGGGCGTTGACAGCGCGCGTAAGGCGATCGATCCCAACTTACCTTCAAACACACTAATCGATCGCGACTAAGTGTAGGAGCCAGCAGATATCAAAGCCTAAACCCGCCATTTTGCAACCAGGATCGCAACTCGCCTGACCCAGCTACGTTCTATACCCGTGGTGAAAAAGGCTATCTAGATTATTCAGCCCTAGCAAAAGTTTAGAAACTTAGAAAACGAAATAACTCCCATGAAAGTTTTGATTGTTCTTGCACACCCAGAGCCGAAAAGTTTTAACGGAGCAATGTTTCAGACAGCAATTGACACGTTTAAAGACTCTGGGCATGATGTTCAATATTCAGATCTCCACACCATGAGATTTGACCCTGCATCCGATCGCCGCAACTTTGCGTCTGTCAAAGATCCTGACTACTTTAAGCAGCAACTTGAAGAGATGTATGCAATTGAAGTTGGAGGATTCGTTCCAGAAATTGAAGCTGAGATCCAAAAACTGGAATGGTGTGATCTGATGATTTGGCAATTCCCTTTGTGGTGGTTCAGTGTCCCTGCAATTTTGAAGGGGTGGGTCGATCGCGTCTTTGTTATGGGGCGTGTTTACGGTAATGGGCATATTTATGAAACGGGCAGATTTCGAGGTAAGCAAGCAATGCTCTCGTTGACCACAGGTAGCACAGAAGAGGACTATCTTGCAGGCGGTTTTAACGGTGATATCCATGCTATTCTGCGCCCAATTCAGCGAGGGATGCTGCAATTCGTTGGTTTTGACGTTCTTGCTCCGCAGATTGTTTATGCCCCCGTTCGCCAAACAGATGCAGTTCGTCAACGTATCTTGAATGATTTTTCGCAACGATTGCGAACCATTGAACGTGAGTTGCCGATCGCCGTAGGTCAGTATTGATCGGCATGGAACTGGCGGGACTGAATTTATGGGGCACGCAGCCAGGATCGTACTCATCCTGGTTGTAGGAGGCGCTTCTTATTGTTGGCTCCTACACGTATTGCTCATTGAGTTTTTGACAAAGTGACACAGCCATTCACAACAAGAGGTAACAATCATGATGCTTAAAGACAAGATTGCTTTAGTGACGGGAGGGACATCGGGCATTGGTCGTGCAACGGCGATCGCTTATGCCCAACAACAAGCAAAGGTGGTGGTGGTGGGTCGTCGCATGGATGAAGGCGAAGAAACGGTTCGATTGATCAAGGAAGCTGGCGGAGAGGCGATTTTTGTGCAAGCCGATGTCACGAAAGAAGCCGATATTGAAGCAATGGTTGATAAAGCGGTGAGTGCTTTTGGTCGGTTAGATATTGCCTTTAATAATGCAGGAACTATCGGCGAAAACCCCTCATTGATTGAGCAAACAGAAGCGGAATACGATCGCACTATGAACATCAATGTCAAAGGCGTTTGGTTGTCAATGAAACATGAAATTACTCAGATGTTGAAACAGGGAAGTGGTGCGATCGTCAATATGGCATCTGCAAATGGAGTCGTTGCATTTCCCACCTTCCCCCTCTACACCGCGAGTAAAAGCGCGGTAATCGGTTTAACAAAAGCTGCTGCGCTCCAATATGCCAAAGCGGGTATTCGCATCAATGTCATTGCACCAGCGGTAATCGAAACAGATATGTTTGAAGCAGCGGCAGGTGGGCAGGATGAAGTCAAAGCTTACATGGCAGGACTTCACCCGATCGGGCGAATTGGAACACCGCTTGAAGTTGCAAATGCAGTCCTGTTTTTATCATCTGACCTAGCATCGTTCACAACAGGTGAAACGTTGATGGTAGATGGTGGGTATGTAGCGCAGTAGTCGATCGGCATTTCAACAACCCTGAACTGAAGCAAATCTTGCCTTGGACGGGAACCTCCAAAGGTTCCCAAGCGTTCATCGATACGTTCGGTTGTACCGCAAAAAAATTAGAAACGCTACACATAGAGTTGAACTGCACGTGTTGTAACTCTACAGATAGCGCTTCAGGAATTTTTGCGACACAACCACCGCGAGGGCATGGAATTGAGGGCTTGCGGGTCGTGGATGTTTCTATCATGCCAGCAATTACTACAGGCAACACGAACGCACCAACGATCATGATTGGCGAAAAAGTAGCCGATTTAATTAAAGCAAGCCGCACTCGAAAAAATCTAATGGCTAAGCACCACGTGAAGAATCCTGCCCATTTAGCCTATTTAGGAATTGGTGATTCCGACGAATAAAAATTCATCTGCAAATTCTGCGATCGCCACCTTTCTCTCTGACATCTTTTCTCTATTGAGTAAATCTCAACTAAAACCTCTGAGTTATGTTCAAACTATCCGCTCAATCCTTGACTGCACTAGTCATTTCCACAGCATTAGTCCTGATCAGTTTGCAATCGCTCCAAATAAAGTCTACTCCGGCGGAGACACCAGATATATACCCGGCGAATCAGTCAACACTTATTGCAACAGCCCCCGCACCTCCCAACCTTGTTCCTGCTGTGCTAGGGGGTAGACCCGTTCATGTGCTGTATGTGACTCAATCTGAAGATACGGTCTTGGTACGTTGTTACCCCGGCTATGAACCGACGATCACGCTTCGAGCGATGGGTAGTAATCCCAATGCTAATACTCAAAAGGAAGGGATCATGACTTGCCGACCTTCTGAATAGAAACTACATTGTGCTATCCCCCGACTATCAGATACGCCCGGCTCATTCACAAAAGAGACCCTCATGCCTTACGTTACTGTCCGGTCAAGAAAACTCTGCCAACATTGATATTCACTATGAAAATTTCGGATCAGGTCAACCTATTGTGTTGATTCACGGGTTTCCACTCAGCGGTCATTCCTGGGAAAAACAGGTGGCGGTGCTGCTCAAAGAGGTTGTGTCGCAAGAAATTTCTGAAGCGCTACATGCAACGTTGTAGCATATGTACTTCAGCCCTATCTATAGCGTTTCCAGAATTTTTTGCGACACAATCATCAATCGTTGGGCGTTGAATTATGCTCCATCGAAGTGATGAATATGATTCGAAAAGGACAAGTAAAAGGAGTCAAGCAAGGAGACAGTATGTCTGGAGTGAAATTTATCTAAGCGATCTTTGAAATTGCTGCTTAAGGGAATGCAAACAACACCGATCGTTTGCCCCTAATAAGTTTTTGCGACACAACCGTTTTATATAGAAGCCGAAGCCATGTCACAACAGCTCAAAACAATCACGGATCGTCAGTGCCAAAATGCCCCTGCGCAGTATAGCGATTTAAAAGCTCTCTTTTTAAACTGCACACTCAATAGAACGCCAGTGTTATCCCATACACAAGGGGTTATCAATATTGCCAAAGCTATTTTCGAGGCCAATGGGGTAACCACTCAAGTCATTCGACCTGTAGATTATGAGATAGCAGCTGGGCTAGGGTTGGATATGTCACAAACTAACGAGTGGCAGGCAGATGAATGGCCCCAGATCCAGAAAGAAATTGACGCAACTGACATCTTAGTGCTGTGTACTTCAGTATGGCTGGGTGAAAAAAGTTCTGTTTGTAGTCGAGTTTTAGAGCGGATGTATGGATATACTCATCTTTTGAATGAGAAAGGTCAGTACAGAGATTATGGGAAGGTCGGGGCAACCCTCATTACCGGGAATGAAGATGGTGTTAAACATTGCGCTATGAATATTTTGTTTTCCCTATCGCATATTGGCTATACGATCCCTCCACAAGCGGATGCAGGCTGGCTAGGCGAAGTGGGCCCTGGTCCTTCCTATTTAGACCCAGGGTCTGGAGGGCCGGAGAACGAATTTACCAATCGCAATACCACCTTTTTAGCTTGGAACTGTATGCATATAGCCAGACTACTCAAAGATAATGGAGGTATTCCTCCTCACGGGAACCAACCTGACGTTTGGGATGCAGGTTGTAAGACAGACTTCAAAAATCCTGAGCATAAACGCTAGCAGGTACTGTCGCAAAAAATTTTGGAAGCACTATGAGTGGAGTTGAAATACACGTAATACAACACTTTAGATAGCGCTTTAATTTTTTTTGCGACAGTACCAACAAGTGCATGTCGATCGCATCAACGAAGATATCGAAGGCGGAATAGAGAGTGGAGTAACGACTGCCCCAGCCCTATTTATCAATGGAATTCGGTATACCGAGCGCTGAAACACGACGGAGTTGATGGCTGCCATAATTGCTCCAAGTCATTAAGTCCCCCGATCTTTGCTCTCAATTCATATCTGACTTGCCTGTAAGTGCTGTAAGTCATCTAATTTAAGGGCTAGACTTTGCCTATTCTGCTGAACAAAATTACCGCTTTTTGAACCATACCAACAACTGAATTCCTGCGTATTGATTTAGTGAATTACAAATCAGTATTTCATTGAGGATAATTCTATGACACGTTTACTAGTACAAGGCAAGAATAATTCTGGGCGTGAAGGTACACCTCAGACTGATTCTCTTCAGGACTCCTCAGTCAATCATGCCCTGATTGCGATCGCGCAAGAAGTCACTGAGTTGCTGAGACAAGCTTACCCGATACAAACTGATGAAATTACAACAGGAGAAACAGAATGATACTGCAAGATAAAGTGGCGTTAGTCACCGGAGGCACATCGGGAATCGGTAGAGCAACAGCGATCGCTTATGCCAAACAACAAGCAAAGGTGGTGGTGGTGGGTCGTCGAATGGATGAAGGTGAAGAAACGGTTCGATTGATTAAGGAAGCTGGCGGAGAGGCGTTTTTTGTGCAAGCAGATGTCACGAAAGAAGCCGATGTTCAAGCAATGGTTGATAAAGCGGTTGGCGTTTTTGGTCGGTTAGATATTGCCTTTAATAATGCAGGAATGGGCGGCGAAAATCCCTCATTGATTGAGCAAACAGAAGCGGAATATGACCGCACTATGAACGTCAATGTCAAAGGCGTTTGGTTGTCGATGAAATATGAAATTGCTCAGATGTTGAAACAGGAAAGTGGTGCGATCGTCAATATGGCATCTGTAGTTGGAGTCGTTGCACTTCCTAACATACTTCTCTACACCGCGAGTAAACATGCGGTAGTAGGCCTAACAAAAGCTGCTGCGCTTCAATATGCCAAAGCGGGTATTCGCATCAATGCTGTTGCACCAGGGGCAATCCAAACAGATATGTTTGAAGCAGTTACAGATGAGGCCAAAGCTTACTTGACAGGACTTCACCCGATCGGACGAGTTGGAACACCGCTTGAAGTTGCAAATGCAGTCCTGTTTTTATCATCTGACCTGGCATCGTTCACAACAGGTGCAACGTTGATGGTAGATGGCGGGTATGTAGCGCAATAGTCGATCAGCAGTGCGAAATGTCGCGACCAAGTGGCGATTGACCTGCATCATCCGCTCGATCACTCTTCATACTGTTGGTTCCTCAAGGGCATCCCGATATTACGCACTGTTTGATTGAGCAGTAATACATCAAAATGAGTCCATCATGACGACAACGCTTGCAGGCAAGGTTGCACTGGTAACGGTTGGTTCTCGTGGTTTAGGAGCAGCGATCGTAGGGTATGCAAAAGGTGTCCAGCGCGATCTTGGTCCGCGCAACATCACTGTGTGCAGCCAGGTATCATGCCGACGGACATGGCAACAGCCGCAGCCGACAAAGTGCCGGAAGCAGCGGAAGCGATGGATCTTCACGCCATCCGCCGGATCGCAACCTTGGAGGAGGTAGCGGCGACCGTTTGCTTCCTCGAAAGTTCAGACGCTGGCTACATCAGCGGCAATGTAGTGAATGTGTCCGGCGGATTCCAAATCTGAGCGTCGCAGTTCAGTCCGAAGCAGATCAAAACTTTTACCCGCGCAATCAAAGGAAAAGAGATGAAAATACGCTACGGGTTTCGACAGGTTGGTGATGTCGAAGTGTTCTACCGCGAAGCGGGGGCAAGCGATGCGCCAGTAATACTGCTGTTGCACGGCTTTCCGACCGCTAGCCACATGTTCCGCGACCTGATCCCTCTGCTCGCCGATCGCTTTCGGCTCGTCGCGCCGGATCTGCCTGGTTTTGGGCAGACCAAGGTACCACCGCGCGGAACGTTCGACTACACGTTCGACCGCCTTGCCGACGTAATCGAGGGCTTCGTCGATGCTTTGTCCCTTGATCAATACGTACTCTACACCTTCGACTACGGTGCGCCAGTAGGTCTGTGTCTGGCGATGCGCCATCCTGAACGTATCTGCGATCGTCTCGCAGAACGACAACGCCTACATTGAGGGTTTTAGTGATGAACGGGGGCCGTGGGAAACCTATTGGCGTGAACCGAGCGCAGCAAACCGGGAAGCCTGCCGGCCCTCGCTCGCGCCAGACACAATCCAGAACTGGCAGTATGGCACCGGAGCCGATCCAAACCTTTTGTCGCCCGACGGCTACGAACTCGACATCGCCTACATGGGGCGGCCGGGCGCGGAGGAGATCCAGCTCGATCTGATCCTCGACTACCGCAGCAACGTCGCGCTCTATCCAGCCTTCCAGTCGTACTTTCGCGAGCACCGTCCACCGCTTCTCGCCGTCTGGGGACGTCATGATCCGGCGTTTCTGCCCGCTGGTGCTGCCGCTTATCAGCGAGATCTCCCGGATGCAAAGATTCACCTGCTCGACGCCGGACATTTCGCGCTGGAGACGCATGCAGAGGAGGTGGCAGCTTTGATCCACACGTTCCTCGATGGAGCAATCGGTTCCACGCTGCGCTTGAAGCTGATTTGACAAAACACCCTAAGAATTTGAAAGAAACCGAGCCTTAGAAATCATAACATTTAATTCAAGTTAGGCAAGAATCTGAAGCAGCATTCATAGGAGATTTCATTGCTTTACGTTGCCATCAGTCAAAAAAGTTCTGCAACCATCGATCCCTAAAAGGAAACCTATAGCTATATCTGAAAATCAAAAAAATCGGTCTAGAAAGACTGCTTCGTCCAGAAGATAGCATCCTGGTAGTGATTGACCAACAGCCCTATCAGCTCACCAACTTGAACAGCCATGAACAAACGCACGATAATCATTAACAATGATATTGGTCTTGTCAAATCGGCAAAGGTATTCAATATGCCAACAATTCTTACTATCTTATGAAGTAGAACTAAGATTGTATCTTCGTCCACAACATCAACTAAGAATGGATCGTAAAAAATGAGTATTCAGCAATTAATCACGCCTGAAAAGCACAATTTAGGTGGGTTTAGCGTACAGCGCATCTTGCCGAGTGAAACCCTAAAAATGGTTGGCCCTTTCATCTTCTTTGATCACTTAGGCCCAGCTATTTTCCCGGCTGGAAAAGGCGTCGATGTTAGACCCCATCCACACATCAATTTAGCAACGGTTACCTATTTGTTTGAAGGAAGCCTTCTGCATAGAGATAGTCTAGGTACAGTACAAGAGATTTTTCCGGGCGAGGTGAACTGGATGACAGCGGGCAAAGGTATTGTTCATTCTGAGCGATCGCCCGAGAGCTTTAGAGAGAAAGAATCTACTCTTCACGGCATTCAGACCTGGATTGCCCTCCCCGAAAGCGCTGAAGAAGTTGAACCTAGCTTTTCACATTATCCGGCGACTGATTTACCGAGGTGGATTCAAACAGGCACCAGCGCGACTTTGATCGCCGGTAGCTACCAGTCTCACCAATCACCAGTTAAAACCTACTCTGCTACTCTTTACCTAGCGCTCGTTTTCACAGAGGGCAGTCAATTTCAGCTAGCGCCAATGGAAGGTTTAGAAAGGGCAGTTTATAGCGTCACATCCGGTCTATTCTTAAATGGAAAGCCTCTAGAGCCATATCGTCTAGCCGTTTTAGCGCCGGATGAATCCGTAGATATCAGTGCGGGGGCTGAGGCAAAAGCAATGATTATCGGCGGGGCACCAGTGGGCGATCGCACAAAGTACTGGAACTTTGTGTCGAGCCGCCCAGCGCGTATCGAGCAGGCAAAACGAGATTGGCAAGACCGCCGCTTCCCAGCGGTTCCCGGTGAAACTGAATTCATTCCGCTCCCTGCTAATTCAGATCACGGTAGTAGCGTGACCCCTCTGAGTTGACGATAGTTAGGCGTTTTTGCTGAGCGAGAGAACAGCAGCTTAACTCGTACAGCAAGGCTTTCTACCGTTTTGGATTAAGTCTATTTCATTCGCAAAACGCTTGGGAAATGATATGGAAGTTGGAATTGACAGCTTTGCCTCGGTTGGAACGAGTGAAAATGGTGAAACGGCGGATGCCACGCAGTCTGTCGCCGAACTGCTGGAGAGAATAGAGCAGGCGGATCGTTCCGGCTTGGATATCTTCGGTATCGGCGAGCATCATCGGCATGAATTTTTAGATTCGGCAAACGCGGTTATTCTCGCCGCTGCCGCCGCACGCACCGAGCGCATCCGTCTAACCAGCGCGGTTACAGTGCTGAGCGCGGCTGACCCGGTGCGTGTGTTTCAACAATTCGCCACGCTCGATTTGATTTCAAAAGGTCGCGCCGAAATGGTTGTCGGGCGCGGCTCGTTCACCGAAGCCTTTCCGCTATTTGGATTTAGTCTCGGCGATTACGACGAGATTTTCGCTGAAAAGCTCGAACTCTTGCTCAAAATTCGGGACAATGAAACGGTCGATTGGTCGGGCAAATTTCGCCCCGCGCTGGAAAACCAAGCGATTTATCCGCGTCCGCTGCAAAAGCCGTTTCCCATCTGGCTCGGGGTCGGCGGTACGCCGCAATCTTTCCGCCGCGCCGGAATGCTTGGACTGCCGCTCGTGGTTGCCATTATCGGAGGCGAAACGCATCGCTTTCGCTCGCTCATAGATTTATACCGCGATGCCGGAGAGTACGCTGGACACGCGCCCGAAACGTTGAAAGTTTCATTGCATTCAATCGGTTATGTCGCCGACACGACCGAGCAAGCCGTTGAAGAATTCTTTCCGGGCTACGCCGAAACGTTCACTAAAATTGGCAGAGAGAGAGGCTGGCCGCCCGTTACGCGCGCCGCTTTTGACGCACAGCGCGGCGCGACCGGCGCGTTACTGGTCGGCAGTCCCGAAGAAGTGGCAGAGAAAATCCGCCGTCATAGCGAGTCGCTCGGCGGCATTTCGAGAGTAACTTTTCAAATGGACAACGCGCAGATGAATCATGCCCAACTGATGCGCTCCATTGAACTGATTGGAACGCAAATGTCGCCACTCTTAAACAATTAAAATATGCGGACATAGTTCAACTTAAGTTCCGTTAGGGTAACAAGACAAAGAGGCGGGTTGAAACACCGCTTGAAGTTGCAAGTGCAGTCCTGTTTCTATCATCTGAGATGGCATCGTTCACAACAGGTGCAACGTTGATGGTAGATGGTGAGGCTGTAGCGCAGTAGTCGAACGACAGCGCGAGATGACAACACTTGCAGGCAAAGTTGCACTGGTATAGCTGTAGCCAATTAGATTAGGACACAGACTATAAGTCAAGATAGTCGCCGTAAAACAACCATCATTAATCACGTAACTAAAAAAGAGTTAAATTATGCAGAACATCACATTTGACACTATCACTGAAGCCGTCATTAATCATGGCGATCGCGGCAAATCTCACCCGCGACTCTATGAAATTTACACGAGCTTGGTTCGACATTTGCATGACTTTGCGCGCGAGGTGAATCTTACGGAACCCGAGTTGCAGCAGGGACGTAATTTTCTCAACCAGGCAAGTCATCACACTCAAGAGATTCCCACTGGAGAGATCCATTTGTTGACGGATCTACTAGGGATCTCGGAGTTGGTAGAATTGCTGCACGATGCCCATCGCAGTACAGAAAGCAATTTAGAAGGACCATTGTATGTGCCGAATGCACCAGAACGGCAGATGGGCAATCGCTTGGGTATTGATACAGAAGGAGATTCGCTTTTCCTGTCAGGCAGGGTTTTAGATTTGAACGGTCAACCGATCGCCAATGCTCTGATTGATATTTGGCAACCCAATTCCAAAGGATTATATGATGTCCAAGAGCCATCTCAGCCGTTGGGGAATTTTCGCGGACGTTTCAAAACGAACAAGAGTGGAAAGTATATGTTTGAAACCGTCGTGCCACTAGGTTACAAAGTGCCAAGCAGCGGTCCATGTGGCGAGTTGCTGGGACTCTTGGGACGGCATCCCTGGCGGGCGGCTCACATCCATTTCAAACTCAGTGCTCCGGAGTACACTCCACTGACAACACAAATTTTTATTGCTGGCGATCCTCACCTGGATTCAGATACAACCTTTGCCGTGCGATCGGCGATCGTTCAATTGCAAAAGCACGAAGCACTAGACGAACTCAAGGCACACAATCAAAGTAAACCGTTTCACACGACTGAGTTTGATTTTGTGTTGAAACCCGCTACTCTCTAGCGGAGAATCATCAAGCAATGGTTGCACACTATGTCTACACCATCAATCCAGAACAATCTGCTAATTGGCATTTGGAAGTTAATTTCTGCAACTGCCATTTACGCTGATGGAACGGTGACTCCAGACGTGTATGGAACTCATCCGGTTGGCTACATCACTTACACATCAGATGGTCACATGATGGTGATGTTTTCTAGGAGCGATCGCACACCGCTGAGTCAGGAGGTCAGATCACCGCTGACTCCCCAGATGCAATCCTTACCCGTGGAAGAGCTTGCTCAAGCATTTACAACATTCAATGCTTACGCTGGAACTTATACGTTGAGTGGCAACACAGTAACTCACCAGATCAAAATTGCATCAATTCCTAATCGCGTTGGTACAACATTAGTTCGCACCTTTACTCTTAATGAGAGCCGACTAACGCTCGTAACGCCGCCAGTCTTGAGTGATGGTGTTGAAGCGGTTTTTGAGCTGCTGTGGGAACGCATTATAGCAAGGTGAGTTCGTTGTCGATAACGAAGTAGAGGCAAGTACGATCACTTTTCACTCACTGAAAACGTCGCTATCCTCAGTTATCTCGACGGACGAAACTGGCTCAATGGCGAATGATCGATTGCTGCTCCCTACCTGTTTGTCATTCTGCGTTGGGCGATCAACACTCAGGTCGGACTACAAGGCTTTGAGAACCTGTCACGATTTGTAGACCGCATGAATCTCGATGCTGGTCTGCGTGCCGCGCTGGCTACCGAAGCAGAATCAAAGCCATCTTAGAGACGGCAAACGCGGCGATCGCGCTCAGGCAACAATAAAGGATTCTTGTCGTTCTGAAATGACGGTAGGCAATGGATGCTTGCCCCATTTTGAAGTCTGCTTAACACAGCATTGTTAAGACGGTGCTCGATCGCTGCATAACAATTGTGATGCAACAGACAAAAACACATTATCAATTTACAACGGAGAAACCTCTCATGTCTGACATTACCCTTGGTCAAGAAAACTCTGCAAACATCGATATGAGTATCGGAATTATTGGTTCAGGAGCCCTCGGCTCAAACCTGGCGCGCATGTTGGCAAAAAATGGCATTGCAGCCACCATAGCCAACAGGCGCGGACCGGAATCGCTGGCTGACTTTGTGGCCGAAGTGGGCCCCTCCATAAAGGCCGGCACTGTTGCCGAAGCCGCCAGCGCCGACATCGTCATTGCGGCTGTGCGCTGGGTCGATGCAGAGAAGGTATTCAGTGCCCTGCCTGCATGGAATGGTCGCATCGTCATTGACAGTACCAACCCAGTTGAATTCCTCGACCCAGATTCACCTGATGCCAAAGACCCCAGCAATCCGCTGGCAGCCTACGGTATCAGGGCTGTTGATCTAGGCGGCAAATCCTCCAGCGAGGTGTTCAAGCAATACATACCGGGTGCACGCGTAGTGAAAGCCTTTAATCACCTGGAGGTGAACCTATTGCAAGAGCCTAAAGTGTCTGGTGGACAGCGGGTGCTGTTCTACTCAGGTGACGACGCCGATGCCAAAACCCAAGTGCGAAAAATCATTGACGGCACGGGCTTCTTCCCTGTGGATCTAGGCACTCTGGAAGCTGGCGGCACGATTGCGTCTTTGCCGTTTGGTTCATTGGCTGCGCACAACTTCATCAAGATCTGATCGCGCAGAAGAAGTCTCCGACGAGCATCGAAATTTCATCGCTTATGGTCCTAGCTGCGGGCCATAAGCGCGCGTCGGGTTTCACGACTGTGAAGCCGCTGGGCGTTGGTCCCTATGTGATGAATACCCGCATGGGTGGCTTGAGCGGAGCACCCGATTAGCGACAGCAACACAACCGGACTGAACCATAGCCCCGAGATTACCGCACGCAGGGCAAGTCAACATTTGTAACTTTAACTTGGACAAAATCACATGCAAGAAGATCACCTCCATAGCGAAGCCACGCTCGCCATCACCGATCCCGGCGCACCTGCGGGTCTGACCGCAGCGCAATTGCTGAAGTGCAGTCTGGACACTTTCCTAGCCAAAGATATTAAGGGCTGGGCTGAACTCTGCGACGAAAACGTCGTCGTCGAATTCCCCTTCGCGCCCGACGTGGCGACCAGAAAGCTGGTGGGCCGAGCGGCTATCTACGAGTATTTGAAGAACTATCCTAGCGTCATTGACTTGCAGCGGATTCCCACGCTGAAGATCAACTCTACCGATGACCCCAACATGGCTATTGCCGAGTGGAGCGTCTCAGGCCGGGTGATCAGCAACGGCAATCCCTATGAAATGAGCTACGCCACGTTTGTGACTGTCAAGAATGGGTTGATCGTCAATTACCGCGAGTACTGGAACCCGATGGTGTTCATGGCAGCCATGAGCGGCGCAAAGTTCTGGTGACCTTGGCGAGTTGCTAAAACCGTTCGTGTTCCTTGACCTAGCTAGTTTTCCCGAAGAAGTGGCGGAGAAAATCCGCCGTTACAGCGAATCGCTCGGCGGCATTTCACGAGTAACTTCTCAAATGGAAAACGCGCAGATGAACCACGTCCAACTGATGCGCTCCATTGAACTGATTGGAATGCAAATGTCGCCACTCTTGAACGATTAAAATATGCGGGCATGGTTCAACTCAAGTTCGGCTAGGGTAACAAGATAGAGAAAACGGATATGAAATTGGCTCTGCGGTAGTAAGGAATAGTAATGGTTAAGAACGCAAAGAGGCATTGTAATGATGCACAAAATACCAAATTGCACCAACGTGGTTACTCAACTTTTTGGAGAACGACAAGGTCTTACGAACTAGGC